>JBFGLD010000014.1:0-18674 GCA_041576335.1 Anaerolineae bacterium
GTGATCAGCGGTGCCGCGCCGTCTCCGAAATTCCAGGTGTAGGTTAAAACCTGGCCCGGCGAGTCGCCGGTAAAAGTGGTGGTTAGGGGCGCGGCACCAGAGCGCGGCGACGCGCTGAAACCGGCTTCTAGACCCAACGGTACAACCAGTAAATTGTCAAAATATTTGGCGCCAGGGCCAAAAGCGCGCAGGCCAACCGCTCCCGCTGTGACCCGATCCGGCCCCAGGTCATCGACCACCGTCTGCCAACCGGGTGATTCCGCCTCCCCGTCAGCCCAGACCTTGGCTCGAATAGTGACTCGATCGGGCTGCGTGATAAGCTGTACGCGGAACCGGTACCAGGCGTTGGGCAGAGGTGTCACCCCCAAATCAGGATTGCCGCTTAAGCTGATGCCTGCGCCAAAAGCGGCCAGGTGAAACTGCTCGGTCTGAGCAGTTCCGGCGTAGCGCTGCAGGACGTAGACTTTTGGCTCGTTGGCCGGAAAGCGGGAATAAAAGGATACGCCAAGGCCGGCCTCGGCCGCGTCCATTTTCACTCGGCCCAGGTATTCGTAATTTTGCCAAACAGCCCAACCTGGAATCGCGTAGGTGCTGTAGCTTGGGCTGCTGCCGGTGTAATTTGTACCCATTGCCCGGCTATCGCCGGCCCACAAGGTTTCAAAATCATTTCGAACCGTCGTGTCAGCCGCCTGATCCAGCCAAAAGATTGGGTCTTCACCCAGGTCGATCGCCTCAAAGTCCTCGGGTGAGCCAGGCGGTCCCGTTGTGACGAGCTCCGGGGTAATGTGTTCGGTAACCGTAATCAACGTGCTGGCCGAACTGGACCCACCCGGATTTGTTGCGGTGAATACGACAGAAAAAGTGCCGGTGTTCAGGTAGGTGTGGCTTACCGGGGCCGAGCTGGTCGTCGTCAGATTGGTCCCATCTCCAAAATTCCATGTGCGGGTGGCAATTGTCCCGCTTGAGGTATCGCTAACGGTGAGAGTAAGCGGAACTATACCGCTCGTGTGGTCGGTGTTAAAGCCGGCGGCAGGTGCCGCCGGTATAACCCCGCTGTAGCGGCGCGTCTGGATGCCGCCATCGGTGCGGTTGTTCCAGCCGGCCAGATATATCCGCGCTTCGAGACTGTAGGCCACTACCGGACGCTCGGTATAGTCGCTGCCGCTGTAGAGAGAGATGTTGACTGTTGGGTCGGTTTCATCGGCGGCGGTATCCACTTCGTCCAATAAGCTGCCGGAAGCATCGACGCGCTGGCCGTAAATATCGCGCGCCCAGCCGTTGCGCCGGTCTTCCCAGACCAGTAAAAACTCATCGTCAGATCCTTGACCGGAACCCGCCGTAGGGCGCGTGGCAATGTCGGGATACTTTTGGTGGTTGCGTGTGCCGCCGACCGGCGTTGAAATGGCAAAATTGCCGCCCGACAGGATGCCAGTCCCGCTAATAACCTGGCCATAGATGTCCCAGTTGCCGTTTCGCTTATCCCACCAACCAACCAAATAAACCTGACGATTGGAACCGTAGGCTGCCACCGCATCGTACTGATGGCTATTAGCCGTGGCAATGCCAAAGTCACTACCCAGCAGTGACCCCTCGCCGCCGATTATCTGTCCATAAATATCGTACCCGGGCGTGCCCGGCCGGTCATCTTCCCAGACAACCAGATAATTATCCTCGTCGGGGTTGTAAACCACGTCCGGATAAGCCTGCGAACCGGGAGTAATCAGGCTGAAGCTGTTTCCCAGACTGCCGTCGATCCTGACAATCTGGCCGTAGATATCCGTATCGGTGCCGCTGCGCGCGTCATCCCAAACCACCAGATATTCATCGCGTTGGCTGTTGTAGGCCAGGGCCGGGTTAGCTTGGTTGTCGCCGGCAAAGGAAATGGCAATGGGCCCGCCGACCAAGTTTCCGTCGGCGTCCAAACGCTGCCCGTATATGTCAAGCCCCGAGGCAGCTTCGTTGCGCCGGTCTTGCCAGACGGCCAAGTAGCCACTTGATCCGACGGCGGCCGGATTTGCGGCCACGGCCGGTCGTTCCTGTCCGCTTGTATGCTCGGTGATGTTGACAGGCTCGCCCATGGGCTGCCCTTGACCGTCGACCCGCCGAATGAAAATATCGGCCTCAGGCGCTGTGGCGGCTTGCTGCCAGGCTAAAAGAAACGCCTCGCTTTGGCGATTATAGGTAATCGCCGTTCGTTCGCGGCGATTGTAGTAAGGCGAGATGAAAATCTCGTCCCCGCTTCCGGTCCCGCCGTCATCCACCAGCCGCCCGGTGATGATCCGCTGGCCGGCCTGGCTGTTGTCAGCCCATACCCCAAGCGACTGCATTCCCCCGTGGGCCACGTTGGGCTCGTAGCGTGAGCCGGTCGTTAGCTCGCTCAGATCCAGGACGCTGCCCAGGATGCCGCTGCTGTCGACATGCCGGGCTTGAATGATGCCGCCGCCCCCATCCCGCCAAATGATTAAATAGTTGCCGTTACTAAGCCCGGTCACCTCCGGCCCAATCTCTTTATCGTCGGGATCGCTATCGATATCTAAGATGCTGCCTACGGCTTGGCCGGTATCAGCTGCAACCCGAACGGCATGCACGTTGGAGTTGCGGCTCGATACGTTGTGCTGCCAGCTTACCAAAAACTGGCCCTGCTCATTACTTGCGACTGATGGAAATTTGTCGGCATTTGGGTTGCCGGCCAGCAGCTGCGGGCTGCCCAACAGGGACCCATTCGCGCCGATTAGCTGACGATACAGGTCGTATTGTCCGCCGCTTTTGTCGGCCCAGACCACCAGAAAAACGTCTTCGACGCTGTCATAGGCCACGGCCGGCTGAATTTGGCTGCCGCGCCCGTCGTTGATCGTCAGCCGGGTGCCGCTCAAAATGCCGCTGCCGCTCATCATTTGCCCATAGATGCCGTAACCGCCGCTGCTTAAGTCGGACCAGACCACCAAGTAACTGCCGGCAGCGGAGACCGCCAAATCTTGCCCGCCAACGTCTCTGGTCGGCGGTAGAATTTCGATTTCGTTGCCGATGAGCTGACCGGCCCGATCGATACGTTGCCCCTGGAGACTATTGTAGGTCCAGCCGTAGCGATGGTCGTCCCAAACCACCAAATATTCGTCGCGCGAGTTGTTGTAGGCCGCGACAGCAGCGTGCTGGACGCCATCCGCCTGACTCACGGCCAGAACCGTGTCGCTCAAGGCGCCGCCGGCATCGATCAAGCGGCCGAAAATATCACCGTTCCATTCCCAAACCGTCAAGAAATTACTGCCGTCTGAGGCGACAGCGGGGTCGGCAGCTTCGCCCTGTAACTTGCTGACTAAATTTGGCGGGCCAATGACCGGGTCGATGACTACCGGGAACTCGGCCCGGGCCAGCCACCGGGCCGGAACGGTAATCTGCAGCCGTTTCCCCCTTAGTACTATGGGTGCTGTAAATTGTCGTCCCTGTGAGTCGGATACCAGGGCCGGTCCGTAACCGACTCCGGCACCCTCCACTTCGCTCGCTCCAGCTGGGGGCACGACAAAACGAATACCCTCGTCATCCGAAAGGAAAATGGGTCGTAAACGGGTTTGAAATACGCCGTCGATAACTAAGTCGCCGTCAGTGGGCGTACCCTTGTCAAAGATGAAGTACTGTTCGATCGCGGCGTCGTTAACCTCATAGGCTATCTGCCAAAAATCCTCATCCGATTGGTAAGTGACCCAATTGTCGCTGGCGGCGATGTTAAGCGGGCTCTTCAGCAGCGATTGCTTTCCAAGCCGCAGGCCGGTCAATCGAAAACCAACCGTCAAGCGTTCGTCGGCGGGCTGGTTTGGAACTTCTCCGGTGAGGTCGACATCTTGGGTCTTTAGGTGGAAATTCAGCAGGTTAGGAGTAAAATCAACGCGGCGGGTTTGGTTCTCTGCGATGAGATCGCCCCCATTTTTTCTTACGGCGTTACGCGCGTAAACGATAGCTTGGGCCTGCTCTCCGTACCGATCGTCGCTTGGCTTTTGATTGATAAGCGGCGGGCGCTCCGGCCCGGCGGGTGGCCATTGTCTCGTACTTTCCACCGAGCCGGCCCTGGCGCTCACGGTAAAGGGCTGCCCTCTGGGCGTTCTGAAACGAGTCTTCGCTATTCCCCCTTTCGTTTGTATTACGCTTTGTTCTATTTGGCCCCCCTGCACGTTGACCATCACGTCGGTGCCGTCCGCCACGGCCAGGCCATTCGCATCTACGACATAGGCGGCTACCCACCTGGTGTGCTCGGTTGGGGCGGGTGAATTTTGACCACCGTTTTCATTAACTGTCTTGATCCCCAATTGGATTTGCGCGGGTGGCCCGGCCGGCCCGGGCGTGGGGGTGGCCGGCTCGATGATGATCAGGCTGGCCTGGCCCCATTTTGAGCCGGATACTTCTGGACTGCTGATTTCTGCAGTGAGGCTTAAGGCGCTTGGTTTGGCGTCCGCAGCGACGCGGGCCGTATAGCCCACAACGAGGGTTGATCGGTTGGAAGATGTGGGTGGTATCTGCCATTGGAGTCGTTTCGTGGCGGCATTATAGCTTGGCGCGAGCGGCCCAATGGACTCGTCATAGCTCAGTTCCAGCGGGATGGTGGTGTTAAGTGTAAGATTATCAATCGTGATTTGGCTCGGATTGGACAGCGATAAGGTTACGGTTACCAACGCATTCGGCCGAACAGATGATGGGTCGATTGCCATCGTTAGACCCACATTGACGGGTTCTACCGTGGGGGTAACCGTGGGTGTCACCATTACCGTCGCGGTCGGGGTCGGCGGGGCAGTTGCGCTGGGAGAAACAGCAGGCGTAGGGCTTATTTGTATGGTCGGCGTCAGCGTCGCCGTTGAGGTAATAGTCGCACTTGCCGTAGCAGTTGGCGTGGATGTGCTCGTAAGCGTTGGGCTGGGAGTCAAGCTGGGGCTCGCTGTTGGAGTCACCGGGGCCGGCGGGGCCGGCGCGGTGCTCTGAGTCGCGCTAATTATTACCGTGGGTGAGATGGTGGGGCTGGTGGTACCCGTCACCGTTTCGGTGACGGCGATAGTTCCCGTATAAGTGGGTGTTGGCGACCCAGTTTCCCCCTGCGCTTGAGCGTGGGCATACTCAGGTGGACTGGCTAATACTGCGACCGGCTGCACGGGCGACAAAAGGAGCGATGTAAGCGCAACCAGGCGAGCAAGAACATCGAGGCTCGAGCGTGGCATATAAACCCTCCCAAAAAATAGTATGTTTCCAAAGTTTCACACCGCTTGCCTTTAATCCTAACAGCTCAACTCTTACATCTCTCAGTAAAATGAATATACGAACTATCCTTCCGAAGGAGGCCCATATTTCAGGCAACGTTGTCCGATAAATTTGGATTGGATTGTTTGGGGTGGGGAAATTGTGATACGATGAGGTAGACGTGAAACCTTGACTGATGATGACATAAAGAGTATCATGTACTCGTTCAAAGACTGGGCACAAAGGATTTGGAAGCAGCCAATACTCAAGGCCTCATGGCTGCTAATAACGCGTATGGACAAAGGAACCAATTTCTCTGATGCATCATTTTCTGGCTATCTCTGATTTCTCCGCCGAGGAGTTGTGGCTATTTCTGCAAAAGGCCAAAGTGCTTAAGCAGGAGTATAAGGCGGGCGGCAACCACTCTATATTAAAAGGAAAAATTTTGGGGATGGTTTTTCAGAAGCCGTCGCTGCGAACGCGCGTTTCATTTGAGGTGGGCATGCTCCATTTGGGGGGAGATGCGCTTTACCTCTCGCCCAATGAAATCGGTTTGGGCGGGCGGGAGTCGGTGGCGGATGTGGCTCGGGTCCTGTCGGGCTATGTTGACGGAGTCATGGCCCGCGTTTTTGCGCACGACCATATTTTACAGCTGGCCCGATATAGCCGCGTGCCGGTCATCAATGGTTTGAGTGACTATAATCATCCTTGCCAGGCTTTAGCTGATGTTTTTACGATGTGGGAGCATTTTGGCTATGTCGAAGGTCTCAAGGTGGCTTATGTGGGCGATGGTAATAATGTAGCCACTTCGCTGTTGACGATTTTGGCCAAGTTAGGCGGATTTGCTATGGCGGCGACGCCGCCAAATTATGAACTACCGGATCGCGTCGTGACCATGGTCCGTGACATCGCGGCCAAGCGTGGTGCTCAGATTACCGTCACTGTCGATCCGGTCGAAGCCGTGACCGGCGCGGATGTGGTCTATACCGATGTATGGACCAGCATGGGCCAGGAAGCAGAAGCCCAAAAACGGCTGAAAGCTTTCCCCCCGTACCAAATTAACCGTGAATTGGTTGCACGGGCCAAACCCGAAGCAATTGTGATGCACTGTTTACCGGCGCATCGGGGTGAAGAAATAACTGACGAGGTGGCTGATGGAACCCAGTCGCTTCTTTTCGTGCAGGCCGAAAATCGCCTCCATGCCCAAAAGGGGATTTTGGCTTTGTTGCTGGCGAAATAATTGAGAGAAGTGAGGCATCAACGTGGCTGGTGATCAAAGGAAATTTCAAATTGCGATGGCTCGGGCCGAGGAATTTAGTGCTGAAAGCAACTGGGCGGAGGCGATCAGAGCCTACCGCTTTGCCCTGGCTGAGTTTCCGAATAATGAAGCGGCTATCATTGGTTTTGGCAAAGTCTCTATGAATTCCGGTCAAATAGACTTTGCCAAAAAAGCCTTTCATCAGGCGCTGCGGATTAACCCAACGAATCAAGATGCGTTGATCTACATCGGCGATATCCAAGAAAAGGCGGGCCAAATCGAGCCCGCCGCCGAAACGTACCTGCGCGTCGGCAATATGTGCGCCGGCAAAATGGATATGGACACGGCGTTTGAATATTGGTCACGCGCCATCACGCTCGTCCCTGATAAGACCGAGGCTTATCGTAAGCTTGCAGGCGGCTTGGCTCAACATGGACAACCGCGCCTGGCCGCGCGCCAATATCTGGCGTTGGCTGCTGTCTACCAGGAGCAGGATGCCCTTGATCAGGCGATGCATTACATTCACGAGGCCGAGCAACTTATACCTAGAGACCCGGGTATTAATGCTGCCAAGGAAGCTTTGCAGGCCGGAACACCGATCGATCCTGACGAAATTAGCGAAACTACACCCGCTTCGCAGATCCCATTTCCAGCCTATGTTGATGAAAGATCGGCAAAATATGCGCTTGATGAAGATCCGTTCGCCATCGAAGAGCCCGAAGTAGAGACAGGACCAACCAAGGGTTTGGTTGGTGCTGCCCAAGACCTGGCCCTGACCGAGTTAGCCAATCTCGTTTTTGAAGAGGACTGCACGCCCCAAAATACGACGTTCATTATCCAAGCCATAGATTTACAAAGCAATGGAAACCTTTCAGAGGCAGCAAAGAATTATCACCAGGTTGTTCAGGCGGGCATGCGCCGGCCGGCGCTCTATTTTAATTTAGGGTTGTTGTGGAAAGACTTGGGGCAACTAAACCAAGCCGCTGAAATGCTAAATCTGGCCGCTCAGGATGACCAATATCACCTGAGCGCCCAGTTTTCCCTGGGAGAAATCTATCATTCTGCCGGCAAGCTTGATGCAGCGCTGAGGCGGTTTGTCGACGTAGTTAAAAACGTTGACCTACAATCCGCGACCGGTCAACAGCAAGAGGACCTGGCCAATCGTTACGCCGGTTTGGCCAACAATTATTTAGGGCAGAGTGATACCGGAAAAATCAATACTTTTATCTCGGCATTGAAAAAGTTTTTTGGGCATCCGTCTTGGGAGAAAAAGGCCGTGGAAGCGCGACAACTCATCGATAGCGTTGCCGAAAATGGCACCATGAGCCTGGCTGAATACCTGGAAACACCTGAAACAGAAGTGGTGATTACGGCTATGGCCCTTACCAACATGTATATGAAGCGCAACCTGCTGATGACCGCTTCCGAAGAATGCTTGCGGGCCATTCAAAAGGCGCCCTCATACCTGCCACTCCACGTGCGCTTGGCCGATATTTTGATTAAACAGGGGCAAACCGATCAATCTATTGCCAAATACCTTTATATTGCCAAAGTTTACCAGATGCGCGGCACACCGGAATTGTCAATCGATGTTTATCATAAAATATTGCGGCTGGCGCCGATGGATGTCAACGTGCGTTCGGCCTTGATCGACATTTATATCTCGCAAAAGATTTTCAAAAATGCTCTAGATCAATATCTGGTTTTAGCCGACTCTTATTATCAGTTAGCTCAGGTCGATCGGGCCCTTGAAAAATATAATGAGGCTTTACGATTAGCAACTAACACCCAAAATACCGGCCGCTGGAAAATAGAGATCCTGACCCGGATGGGCGATATTTACAATCAACGCTTTGATTGGGCGGGGGCCGCCGCTGCCTATGAGGAGCTAAATAAGGCCAAACCGGGCGATGAGCAGATTCAACGCCGCTTAATTGATTTTTACTTTAAACAAAATAAATCTCGAGAAGCAATTGCCGCCCTGGATAAGTTGTTGTCCCATTATCAGCGACAAGCTCCTCTAAAGGCCGTTGAAATGCTCAAAGAACTCACGACGCATCGTCCTGAAGACATGTACCTCCGCCAGCGAATGGCAATCGCCTATGCCCAGAATGGTATGACCAAGCAGGCCATTGCCGAATACGATGCCCTCGGTGAAATGCAGTTGGAAAGCGGCCTGCGTGACCAGGCTGTCCAGACCATTCAGGCTATTATCAATTTGGGTCCGGAAGACGTCGATGGCTATCGGCGCTTGCTGGCGCAGTTAGGCGGGGGCTCAGTTGGCTAGAGCAAAGCCGATTGTAGCCCTGGTTGGCCGGCCCAATGTAGGCAAGTCAACCCTATTTAACCGGCTGGTGGGGCAGCGTAAAGCCATCGTCGAAGATTTAGCCGGCACCACGCGAGACCGCCTTTATGGTGACGCGGATTGGGCCGGGCGCAATTTCGTTTTGATCGATACCGGGGGCTTGGAACTAGGCTCGGCCCAGCCGACGGCCAAAATGGGGGCCGGATTCCAGGCCGGTGTCTCCAGCCGTCTTTTCCTCGAAGAAATCCGTTCTCAGGCTCAAATCGCTATCGCCGAAGCTGAGGTGATCGTTCTCCTGGTAGATGCTCAGGCCGGCATCACTGGCCCGGATGAAGAGATTGCCCAGCTGCTGCGCCGGTCCCAGAAGCCGGTATTGCTGGCTGTAAACAAAGCCGACAATCAGCAGCGGCGAGCGGAAGCCGTCGAGTTTTATGGCATGGGATTAGGTCAGCCATTCCCCGTCTCAGCACTCCACGGTACGGGAACCGGTGACTTGCTGGACGCTATTGTCGAGGCTTTCGCGCTGACCGGCGATGAGGAGGATGACGAGGAAGACCAGGCTGTAAAGATTGCCCTGCTGGGCCGGCCTAACGTGGGTAAATCGTCGCTGTTAAACCGGCTCTTGGGTCAGGAGCGGGTCATCGTGTCCGACGTGCCGGGCACAACTCGAGACGCTATCGATACGCCTATCCGGTATCAAGGGCTCGACTTGGTATTGATTGATACCGCCGGTGTCCGGCGACGGGGAAAAATGAAACCGGGCGTTGAGAAGCACAGCTTCTTGCGCACCATTAAGGCGATCAACCGGGCTGACGTATGCTTGCTGATGATCGATGCCGCTGACAAAGTTACTTCCCAGGATGCGCACATTGCCAGCTATATCATCGAAGAGACCAAAAGTGTGGCTGTTCTGGTCAATAAATGGGATACGGTAAACAAGGACACCTATACCATGGCCGAGTATACCGAGACGATTCGGGCCGGTCTCAAATTTTTGAGTTACGTACCGCTGCTTTTTATCTCGGCCAAAACCGGCCAGCGTGTCTCTAAGGTGCTGCCGCTGGCCCTGCAGGTTCAGGAAGAACGCTTGCGTCGGGTGCCTACGGGGGAATTAAACCGCCTGCTGCGAGAGGCCGTGGCCAAACACCCGCCCAAAGGAAGCCAGCGCCACCGTCTCAAGTTCTACTATGCCACCCAGGCTGGCGTCGACCCGCCAACATTTGTATTTTTTGTCAACGATCGTAAGTTGGTCCACTTTACCTATGAACGTTATCTCGAAAACCAACTGCGCGAAAAACATAGTTTTATAGGCACGCCGCTTCAGTTTGTCTTCCGAAACCGAACCGAGACGTAGGGGGCAGTGCCTTGTGCCGGGCCTGTCCTGGCTTGAAGCGACGATCACACCGAAGACTCCCTGCTGGCAGACAAGCCGCCTCGGAGCCCTAGAAATGCCACCTTAGATGGTGCCCGCAAGCAAAGCCAATACCACGCCGCCCGCAACCACGCTCGATAGTTGGCCGGCCGCATTGGCCCCCATAGCATGCATCAATAAGAAATTTTCAAAGTCGTATTCCTGTCCTAACCGCTGCACAATTCGGGCCGACATCGGGAAGGCGCTAATCCCGGCTGCGCCAATCAGCGGGTTAAACTTTTTGCCGGAGAATATGTACATTAGCTTTCCGAAAAACACGCCTCCGGCCGTATCGAGGATAAAAGCCAACAGGCCCACACCCAGAATAAGCAGGGTCTCCAAGCGAATAAAGCTGTCACCGCCCATCGTACCGCCGATACTTAAACCCAGGAACACCGTGGCGATGTTTATAATTTCGTTTTGGGCCGCTTTGGTGAGCCGTTCAACCGCGCCCGATTCGCGCATCAGGTTGCCAAACATCAGCGTAGCAATAAGGGGTGAGGCGACCGGAGCGATCAAGGAAATGATGACGGTGACGACAATTGGGAACAGAATTCGCACCGGGCGTGATACCGGGCGCTGGGTATAGGGCATGCGCACGGTCCGCTCGGCCTGGGTCGTCATTATGCGCATAACCGGCGGCTGAATGATGGGCACCAATGACATATAGCTGTAGGCGGTCACGGCGATCGCGCCCAGCAGATGGGGCGCCAACTTTGATGAGCCGTAGATCGCCGTCGGGCCATCAATGGCCCCGATGATCCCGATAGAGCCGGCTTCGTTCAGGTCAAAACCGAGCAGCAGCGCCAGGATCAGCGTTATAAAAATGCCGAGTTGACCCGCCGCGCCGAGCAAGGCCATTTTGGGCATTTCTAACAAGGGGCCAAAGTCGGTCATGGCCCCGATACCGATGAAAATGAGCAGCGGAAACAGTTCCGTCTCGATGCCGGCCCGGTAAAGAATGCCCAGCAGGCCGTCCTCACCGGTGATGCCGGTCAGGGGTAAATTGGCCAAAATCGCGCCGAAGCCGATCGGCAGGAGCAAAACCGGTTCGTAATCTTTGGCAATCGCCAGGTAAATCAGGACCCCGCCGGCAATCATCATGACCACCATCTTCCACGACAGCTCTGTCGATGCCGCCAGAAGTACGGTTAAGTTACCGAAATCCATCACAATCCTTCCTGAGGCTTACGCTTGAAAGGTGAATAAAATTTGACCGTGAGCAACGGTTTGCCCCTCGCTGACCTCAACGCTGGCGATGATCCCGTCACGGGGCGAACGGACTACGTTTTGCATTTTCATAGCTTCGAGGATGCAGAGATGCTGGCCATATTTGACCCGATGACCCGCTTTTGCCCGTATTTTGAAAATGCTTCCGGGCATTGGTGCTTTGAGATGGAGCACCGTTGGGCCGGCCGGCCCAGCCTGAGCTGAGGCTTTTTCCGGGGCGGCTGTGGCCCGGGTCACGGACTGTGGCGCCGCGGCCGGCGTTGCGGTTGGCTTGGCCAACTCTGCTGTATCTAATTCGACGAGGTAGGGATGGCCATTGACATTCACCGTAAGCGGGGAAGTGGTCAGGCTGCCCAAGACTTCGATCAGATAGGGTTTGCCGTTGACCGTCACTTTGACTCGCCGGCCTGATAAAATGTGCCCGTCCATAAGCTAGTTTCTCCCTTTTATTTGCAGCTCACGCTGCGTATGTTGATCGTCAAGCCGCCCGGCCACCCACCACGGCCCGATGCCTGCTTCAAGAGCGAGACCCAACTCACTGCAACAAAGCGCGTGTGAATATATCTGAGCCAGCGCCACCGTTATGGCGGCAGCAATCTCTTCATCCGTGGTATCCCGGTCCAAGGTGCTAACCGGCTGCCATTCTTCGCCGTCGTTATGACCAGGCGCTGCCTCGGCTGCCGGAAAGAGAAATCGAAGTAGGCTGATCACGCCCATAAATATGGCCAGGGCAGTAAACGTGATCGCCAGCCCCATGATCAATATTGTAAGACCTGTCCCCAGGTTTTC
This sequence comes from Anaerolineae bacterium, assembly GCA_041576335.1. GTDB lineage: Bacteria > Chloroflexota > Anaerolineae > 4572-78 > J111 > JANQQF01. The sequence continues at coordinate 12,211 of JBFGLD010000014.1, forward strand.
CACCGTTTGCCTTCTTTCGCTTTAGAATTCACTCCGAAAGTGTAATTTATGCCTTATAAAAAACGCCATACGGAATACGCAACACGTTTGTAGTGCGTATTCCGTATGGCGTAGATTTGGCTTGCACCCTCGTAACCGACTTTCCGATACATCTCATCATTACAACGGCATCGTGCCGTGTTTTTTAGGCGGCAGCTTGGCCCGCTTGTCGCGCAGTATTTCCAGGGCGGCAATCAGGCGTGGGCGCGTCTCCGCCGGAACGAGAATATCGTCGACAAATCCAGCGGCGGCAGCCACATACGGCTTTGAAAATTTCTCGCGATACTCGGCTACTAAACGCTTGCGACGGCCGGGATCGGCGGTTTCCTTGAGCTGCTTGCGGTAAAGGATATTGATCGCCCCCTCAGCACCCATAACCGCAATGTCGGTTGTGGGCCAGGCGAAAACCAAATCGGCGCGGACCGGTTTGCTTCCCATAACGATATAGGCTCCACCATATCCCTTGCGAGTCACAACGGTTAATTTGGCTACTGTCGCCTCCGAGTAGGCGTAGACAATTTTGGCCCCGTGCCGGATAATTCCGCCATGTTCTTGATGCACGCCGGGCATAAAGCCGGGCGAATCGACAAGCGTAATCAAGGGGATATTGAAAGCGTCACAGAAGCGGACGAAACGGGCGATCTTATCTGAAGCATCAATATCGATGACCCCGGCCAAGATTATCGGCTGCTGGGCTACTACCCCTACCACCTGGCCGTGCAGCCGGGCAAAGCCGGTGATGGCGTTTTGGGCAAAATTTTCATGGACTTCCAAAAAGCTGTCCAGGTCGAAAATTTTATTGATGACCGTTTTCATGTCGTAAGCTTCACTGGGGTTTGCCGGCACAATGGCATTGAGTGCCGAATCCATCCGCCAAGGGTCGTCTGCAGGCGGCGTTGCCGGGGGTGGTTCAAGGCTGTTTGCCGGCAAATAACCGATGAGCTTTTGCGTTAGGGCCAGGGCTTGCGCTTCATCATCCGTAACAAAATGAGCCACGCCGCTAACGGCGCTGTGGGCCAGCGCTCCACCTAAGGTTTCATGATCGATCTCCTCGCCGGTGACCGACTTAATGACGTCAGGCCCGGTAATGAACATCTGGCTGGTGCCTTTGACCATGATAATGAAATCGGTCAGTGCCGGCGAATAGACGGCGCCGCCGGCGCACGGGCCGAGGATAAGGCTGATTTGGGGAATTGCGCCGCTGGCCTGCGTGTTTCGCCAAAACAACTCGCCGTAGGCTCCCAGGCTATAGACACCTTCTTGGATACGCGCCCCGCCCGAGTCGTTGAGGCCGATAACCGGCACGCCTGCTTCCATGGCCAAATCCATAATTTGGGCCACCTTTTGGCCGGCGGCCTCAGACATGGAGCCGCCCAAAACCGTGAAATCTTGGGCAAAGAGACATACCCGCCGGCCGTTAATTTTGCCAAAGCCGGTAACCACAGCATCTCCGGGATGGTGCTGTTTATCCAGCCCAAAATCGGTGTGGCGCTGGGTAATGTAGCCCCCAACTTCGCGGAAGGTACCTTCGTCAAGCAAACGGTTCAGGCGTTCGCGGGCAGTTAATTTGCCTTTGGCATGCTGCGCTTCAATTCGCTGCGGGCCGCCGCCTTGCCCAATTTTCTGGCGCCGTTCCAACAGGTCGGCGATCATTGACTCTTGCCCGTCCCGGTCGGCCACGGGCTGTTTTTCTTCAATAGCCGACTGGTCTCGGGAGTCTGGTGTATTGTCATTTGGTTTCATATACTTGACCCTCATCATCTAATCCGACTAAAGAGCCGGTTAAGCCGAAAAGGTGGGATGCTTTGAAAAAATAGTAGGGGTGCCACAATTCGAGACACCCCCGGCAATATCAATTGAATTCCCACTTTCATAACCTCGCACCGGCACAATTATCCGGCACAAATTTGGGCAGTCATTGATTGCCCACCCGCCTGTTACGCCGGCGCTGCAGCGACCCGATCGGAATCAAGATTTAGATTGTCCTATACCTGCATATTTTGGATTAGCAGGAAGTTGCCGAAATTAGCTGCGGCTCGATTCGAACACTATTTGTAGATAGGCTAAATCGCACTTCATCTTGATCCTGCCCGCTCACTTGGTCAAAAGTGACCATGTGGAATATCGCATCGCAGTGCCGGTTAGAATAACCCCACGACCTTGCCCGTTTTAAAATCTATATCAACGTTCATAAAGGCCGGTTTGGAGGGGAGCCCGGGCATAGTGCGCATCGTGCCCAACAGGGGATAGATGAAACCGGCCCCGGCGCTGGCCCGTACCTCGCGAATGGGTACGGTAAAGCCGGTGGGCCGTCCCTTCAAGGTTTGGTCGTGAGACAGGCTCAGGTGAGTCTTGGCCATGCAAATTGGGAGGTTGCCAAAGCCAACCTCTTCAAATGTTTTGATTTGCCGCTCGGCCAGCGGCTCGTAAGTAACGCCGTCAGCGCCGTACATATCCATAGCAATCTTCTCGATTTTTTGCTTAAGGCTCCACTCCAGAGGGTAAAGAAACTGGAACTTACTGGGTTTTTCACAGGCGGCCGCGACGGCTTCAGCCAGGGCCACGGCACCCGGACCGCCTTCAGCCCAGTGGTTGCTCATGACCGCCTGCTCGGCGCCGGCTTCAACTGCCAGGCGTTCGACCATGGCCACCTCGGCATCGGTATCGGTGGGAAAACGATTGACGGCCACTACGGCGGGGATACCATAACGTTTGACGTTTTCGATATGGGCTGCCAGGTTCTCGATACCCTTTTCCACCAGATCCAGATGCTCTTCCGTGTAGGCGCTGTCGAGGGCCCGGCCGGCAATGACGGCCGGACCGCCACCGTGCATCTTCAAGGCCCGAATTGTGGCGACCAAGACTACAGCGTTGGGCACCAGGCCGGAGTAGCGGCACTTAATATTGAAGAATTTCTCCATGCCAATATCGGCCCCAAAGCCGGACTCGGTAATCACGTAATCGGCCAGCTTTAGAGCGATCTGGTCGGCCACGATCGAGCTGTTGCCATGGGCAATGTTGGCAAACGGCCCGGCGTGAACAAAGACGGGTTGGCCCTCCAGCGTTTGCATAAGGTTGGGCATAATAGCATCTTTCATCAATACGGTTACGGCCCCGGCCACCTGTAGGTCTTCGGCTGTAATCGGCTTGCCGCTTTTATCGAGCGCCACGACCATACGACCAAAGCGCTCGCGCATATCTTTCAGGCCGGTCGTTAGCGCTAAAATCGCCATTATTTCGGAGGCAACTGTAATGTCGTAGCCGCCGGCGCGCGGAACACCGTCCAGATGACCGCCCAACCCCAGCACAATATTGCGGAGGGCGCGGTCGTTAACGTCTACCACCCGGCTCCAACTTATATTATAGGGGTCGATGTTGAGGCGTTTTAGGCCCAGTTTTCCCAATTGTTCATCAGTTTGCCGGCTTTCATGATAGAGACGGGCATCCACCGCGGCGGCAACCATATTATGCGCTGCGCTGATCGCGTGAATATCGCCGGTGAGGTGCAGGTTAAAATCCTCCATCGGGATAACTTGGCTGTAGCCTCCACCTGCTGCTCCGCCTTTGATGCCGAACGTAGGCCCTTGACTCGGCTGGCGAATACAGGCCATTGGCTTTTTGCCGATAACGCCCAGGCCTTGAACCAGGCCGATGGCGGTTGTGCTCTTGCCTTCGCCCAACGGGGTGGGCGTAATGGCGGTCACATCAACATACTTACCTTGGGGGCGGTCGCGCAGCCGATCTAATACGTCCAAATGCACTTTGGCCTTATATTTGCCATACAGGTCCAAATCATCTTCTCTTAAATCGACGGTGGCGGCTATATCCAGAATCGGTTTGACCGTTGCAGCTTGGGCGATTTCGAGATCGCTTGGGAAAGACATAATGCATTTCTCCTTTGAAATTGGTTATTGTTTACTAAACTTGATTACTGGGTCTCACGCAAAAAAAAACCGCTTCTCACGCGTGCCAGAAGCGGCATATTAGACTGGGCAAATTATCTATGAAATTGCGGACAAGTCAAATTAGACGGTTGATCACTCAAGAAAATCGCGCAAACGCCGGCTTCGGCGTGGGTGACGCAGTTTGCTGAGGGCCTTGGCCTCGATTTGCCGGATGCGTTCGCGGGTTACACCAAATTTCTGCCCCACCTCTTCAAGAGTGTAAGCCCGCCCGTCCTGTAAGCCAAAGCGTAACTGTAATACCCGACCCTCACGGGCACTGAGCGAGGATAACACATCGTCCAGCCGCTGGCGCAGCATTTCGTAAATAGCCGTGTCAGGCGGGGGTGGAGTACTGTCGTCTTCGATGAAGTCGCCCAGGTTACTATCCATATCCTCGCCAACTTCCATCTCCAGCGAGAGCGGATGCTGGGCTGCCTGACGAATACGCTCCAAGAGCCGCGGCGTCACGCCCATCTCTTCGGCAATTTCCTCTTCTGTCGGCTCATGTCCATGTTTTTGCACCAGTTCGCGGGAAACGCGCGATAACTGGGTGATCCGCTCGCCCATATGGACCGGTACTCGAATGGTCCGCCCTTGGTCCGACAAAGCTCGGCTGACCGCCTGCCGGATCCACCAGGTGGCGTAAGTACTAAGCTTGAAGCCGCGCCGGTATTCGAACTTCTCAACGGCTTTAATCAGGCCAATGTTACCCTCTTGAATTAAATCCATAAAAGAGACACCGTGCCCGACATATTTTTTGGCGATACTGACCACCAACCTAAAATTGGCCTCAATGAGTTTGCACCGGGCCAGGTGGCCTTTTCTTACTTGTTCCGTGAGATGTTCCTCGGAGCAGTCGTCGAGCTTATTATTTGGCTGGGCCAGCAGTATCGCGGCTTTTTTACCGCCCTCGATCGCTTTGGCCAGTTCTATTTCCTCGGGCTGGGTTAACAGCGGGATGCGGCTAATTTCTTTGAGATAAAGGGCAATGGTATCGTCTACACTCAGGTCAAGGCTTATTTGTCGGGCAAAGATAGGCTCATCGAACTCCTCATCATCGGTTTGCCGTTCTTTTAAGGGTTCCTTGATTGACGCGTCTTCTTCATTCTCCGAGCTTCGATTGCGGCGCTGGCGTCGCTTAAAGTGTTCCTGTTCCTGGTTCTGGACGACAAAGTAGTCGAAAGGTCCCTGGGACGTTTTGGTCTGAACATAGTCTGCGAGCATGGTAAGACCCCCTCCGTTTGCTACAAGGCAGTCAACAAGATGTTAACGAGTTTGGATTTGATATACGCCTCGAATAATGAGGCACATGTGCCTAGTATGAATAATATGTCAAGTAGTATAACATACTTTATGTCACGATGCAATAGGTTTTCGCGAAATGTTAAGGTTTCTATTCGGTTTTTTGCTATGGGAATAGTCACGGTGGACGTAATCTGCGAAGAAATAATAAAAAAAGTCAATGTCGTGTATATATTTACACAAAACTGGCAAAATTTATGTAGGATTTTTGTACTATTGTGGCCCGCTTCGACAATGGAATGGCGAGCCGGCATATTGGACAATTGTCTCCGCAATGGCCCGACCCAACCTAAGCCCATGTGGACTGACCGCGTTGAGGGCCGCTTTATTGACTCGAAAGGCCGGCTTGGCCTCAAGGTGTAGGGCTTCGATTCCTCGGTTACCTGCTTCGCTTAAAGAGGTGGTTTTTGTGGCCGGTAGCTGCAGCGTGCCTTCAACCGGCATGCCACCCGGCTGGAAAATAAGGGCCCGGCTCGATCGGGAGACGGTTTGAACTCCCAACACGTAGCGCTGATCCAGAGCCGAGACCAGCATTTGGCCGAAGCGCATTGTTTGGGTCAGCGGATTGCTGCCGGCGCTCAGTTCCAAATCCAGGAGACGCCGGCCGCTGCTGGCGTGACACTCGAAGAGCAGCCTCATCTCATCTTGGAAGATTTCCCGGCAGTAGGGGCTGTTTAACATTTTGTTAGGATCGTGTGTGGTGGCGTGGGCCATGATGACCAACTTGCTGGGGATACTGTTTACCGTTAGCCGGGAGAACGCAACCAGGGCAAAGGAAGCAACATTATCATCGCCCTTGCGGTCGTTGACGTTCCCGTAGGCATCATAGCGATGTTCACAAATGCGCCGGGTCCCGCCGGGAACGTGATGGGGCACGCCCAGCACAACCTGATAGGGCGGCCGGCCATGGCGGAGAACAATAAGCTGGTCTTTGGCGGCCAGCAGTGCTCGCAAGGTGGCATAGGGCACGCGGTCCGGGTCGTCCCACAAGTAGCCTGTATGCCAGTACAATTTATCGTATGCCGGGCGTTGTAGGGTTGTCTTAAGCATATGGTGAGTAGCCCGCAAGTGTTAACTTGATGGGTGAAAGCCCATGATATCTGGAGGCCTGTCCCCGTAAATCACTTTCCCGGTCGAGGCATCAATACCATGGCGTTATGAGAGGGATCGTGCAAGAAC
>JBFGLD010000015.1:0-18272 GCA_041576335.1 Anaerolineae bacterium
CACGGCTTGGCGATTTCTAGCCAGTAGCACAACGCTGACTCCCGGTGATGGTACGTGGTATCATGTGCTTGGTGTGCATGCTGGAAGCACGTATTCGATCTATATCAATGGCGTGCAGGAGGCAGGGCCAACCAGTATTGGTAATACAACATATTTTACTGGTAATTATGCCATTACAGTAATTGGTAAATATAGCCGCGATAACGCCTCCACCCGTTCTTTTTTAGGCGCAATTAGAGATGTCCGTATTTATAACCGCGCTTTGTCCGCTGCCGAAATCTGGAATCTCTATGCCCCTTCCACCCGTTGGGAACTGTACCAACCCGTTATCCCCCGCTTTGTGGTGGCCGTGCCGGAAGTTGCGGCCACCCAAATAACCGATTTACAGGTTACGGCTTTACCGGGTCCAACGTTTAGCTTTGTAGCTAAGTCTCCGGCAGCGGCTGTTATTTCAGTCTCGACAGCAGTTAATCTATCGTCAATTACGCCTGATAACGTCGCCTTAGCAATTTTGCGTCAGATTAGTCAGGCTGCAAATTTAACTTCAGTTACGCCTGATACAGTCGATATCACTATCGCCAGTCAGGTCTCGACAGCAGTAAATATAACTTCGCTAACACCCGATAATTTACAACTTACTGTTGCTCGATCTATTGCTACAAGCTTGACTTTGACTTCGATCACGCCGGATGTAGTCGATATCGAGATCGCCAGTCAGATTACGTCGGCAATAAATTTATCCTCCTTAACTTCAGATGTAGTTGAGCTAACTATTTCCAAGCTGGTTAGCACAACTATCGCCTTGACCTCGCTTACACCTGATGTGGCCGAAGCTGATATTCTTCGATCTGTCTCTGTAGCAGTTAGCTTGACTTCAGTCACAACTGATCTGGCTGATATTACAATTACCAGTCAAATTACAGCAGCAGTAAATATAACTTCTCTTACGCCAGATGGAGTGGAGTTAACTATTTCCAAGTTGATTAGTACGGCTATCGTGCTAACTTCTTTAACTCCAGATACGGCTCAGGTTGCTGTTCTGCGTAATGTTAGTACAACGGCAACTCTAACTTCGATCACAACTGATCTGGCTGATATTACAATTACTAGTCAGATCTCGACAACTATAGCCGTTTCGTCTACAACGCCCGATACGGCTATCTTAGAAGTTCAAATTGTCTTTGTTTCGAGCATTAGTTTAACTTCACTTACGCCAGATGATGTTGATCTGAGCCTGGCGGCAGTGATCAATCCCGTAACTGCCATTAGTTTAACTTCACTTACGCCGGACAATTTAGATGTTACCGTCTCGGCTCAAAAGCAAACGGCTATCGCGCTTAATTCGGTTACGCCGGACAATGCAGTATCTGAAATACTTAGGCAGTTAAGTCAGTTAACCAGCCTGACCTCCGTTACGCCCGATGTAGCCGATTTGACCATTTCTAAATTAGTTACATCGGCTATTAGTCTGACCTCTGCTACGCCTGATGTTGTTGAGGCCGATATTGCTCGGCTTGTTACTGCCAGCTTGGTCTTAACTTCGCTAACGCCCGACACGATCGATGTCGAAATCTCCAGCCAGGTTTCAACGGCTGTTGCTTTAACTTCGCTTACGCCCGATAATGTTAATTTGTCAGTTACGGCGGCTATTTTTGTTTCGACGACAATTAGTTTAACTTCAGCTACGCCGGATAATCTGTCTGTTTTAATAACTCGACAGTTAGTCGTAGCTGTTGCGCTCAGTTCGACCACGCCAGATAATGCCACTTTGTCAATCGGGGTTCTGGTTAATCTTTCCTCGACTATCATTCTAACCTCAATTACACCGGATGATCTGGATATTATCGTCCTGTCTCAAGGGCAAGCGGTTATTGTTCTTAATTCGACTACGCCAGATAATGTTGCTTTGTCTCGTCAGGTTGGCTCTATAACGGACGTTACTTTAACCTCGATTACACCAGATACGATCGACTTGCTTTCATTGGCGCTAATTGCTTCGGCTATTTCTGTCTCTTCAGTTACACCCGATATCAATGTTTTAATTCTGCGCCAGTTGCTCTTGACTATCTTAGTCAACTCTTTGACAGCCGATATCGAGGCGGATGTATTTCGACCTAGCAGTAGCGCCATCGCTTTAACTTCATTGACTAATACAGCTACCAATCTGGCCATTCGCGAGGTTATTGGCAAGGTCCGAATCGGCGTAGCGGCTAAACGATCACGAATTATATTCGAAATTAACAAAAAGGAGACGTGATGGCTACTCGCTTTGTTTGGGATGCAGATAGCGTGGGTATGAGTGGCCAGGCTTTGGCCCCCCAGGTAGTTATGGTTCAAACGACACTAAAATTATTGGCTTTTGCTGATGGCCAGGACGATCTGGTCACGCTGCATGGGGTGGCTCCCCAAGGGCTAACCGGAGCTTTGTCGTTGGTCGCTTACGGTTGGATGGAGACAGGTACAACCGGCACGCTGGGACTAAGAGCTGAAGTCGAAGCGGTGACTCCGGGCGATGCCTTAAATCGTAATACGACTCGTTCGTTTGATAGTATCAATTACGCTACTTCGGCTACCGTACCCGGTACGGCCGGTTTTGAATTTGCAACCACGATCAGCTTAACAGCTAATGACAGTATGGCTGCTGCTGATGATTTTATTATTCGCTTTGGGCGAGATGGTGACGGAACCGGGACGACTGACTCGGTTACCGGACGCTGGCTAATGTCACGAGTAGAATTAAGGGATGCGGCCTGATGGCAATTCGGTTTGATGTAAATACTGACCGGGTGGTCCGCACGGCCAGTATTCTTAATTATAACAATCCCTATACCATTACTTTTATGTTTTATGCAACCAGTCAGATCGGTAATAATATTTACTCTTGTCTGGCCAGCATTAACACTAACTCAAGCAGTACCAACTATGATTATATTGGCTTTAGGCGCAGCGGTGGCCCAACATCTACAAACTTTGTTTTGACGGTTAGCAATACCCAAGTTGTCGGCGGCACTGCGGTTAATATCAATCAATGGTATCGAGTTACGGTTATTCGGGTTTCAGCTACTTCGCTCCAGCTTTATCTGGATGGTACGCTGCACCTTACTAACACGACTAACGTGACCGGACGTACCGCTGCCAGCCGTATGGAGATGGGTGGATTTACTACCGGCAATCTGGATTTCTTTGATGGCCGCATTGCCGGAGTTAAGATTTGGACGGCTGATTTAGGCAGCCAGCGATTAAATGAACGCTATAGATATACCCCGGTAAACTGGGCTAATTTGCACATGTTTACGCCGATGTTACCGGGAATAACCGAGAGATTGAGGGATTATAGCAATAACGGCTTTAACTGGACGGCCGGGGGGACTTTAACCGACGAAGGTGGACCCCCTTTAACCTGGGGTGGCCGCTCGGCTTTAATTCATCCTTTCGTTCTGGTAACTACGACTTACAATGTTTCAACTTCGGTAAGTTTAACCTCGACGACGCCAGACAACTTAACACTTGTTATCTTGCGGCCTGTTTCGACAGCTATTGCAACCACTTCGACGACGCCGGACGGAGTTGTGGCTGATATTGCCCGATCGTTGGTAACTACGACCAGCTTGACTTCAACGACGTCCGATACGATTGATTTAACAATCTTCTATCAAGTTGCCACTTTGGTTAGCTTGACTTCAATGACGCCTGATACGATTGGTATTTCTCTGATTGTTAGTCGGTCAACAGCAATCGCTCTTACTTCGATAACGCCAACCAACTTAACGCTTGTTATTCTACGCCCGGTTTCGACAGCTATCGCTACCACCTCGACGACGCCGGATAATATCGTAGCTAACATCGCTCGTAGCGTTAGCGTTACTTTAGCTTTGTCCTCATTAACGCCGGATGCAGTTCTGCTCGAACGGTTGTTGGGGTTGGTAGCCGGGTTTAATCTTGGCTCGGTTACTACTGACATAGCCGAGTTAGGTGTTTTGCGTCTGATTTTAAGCCTAATAAGCCTAGATAGCTTAACCGCTACTGATGCCATTTTAAGTGGGCAAATGGCAACCGGGGTGGCTATTGATTTAACCAGTTTAACTCCGGTCAATCAGTTGGCCGTAGCCAGGCATCTTAATTTATTAACCGAATTAACCAGCTTGACTCCTGACGCTGATTTACTTATTGGCCGAGAGCTGGCTAGTAGTATCAATCTAACTACAGTTACATCTGATTTCGAACTCGAAATTAGTCATCTGCTTCTAACTTTAATTTTACTATCAACTTTAACCAGCTCGGCCAATCTTTCTCTGGCCCAAATTAAAGGGCGGATCGAGCTAACTGTTATTCCGAGTAAACCTGAAATTCAAACTGTTATTGTATAGGAGATAAATGATGGGTTCTTTTACTGATTTTATGGAAAACGAGCTGCTGGATCATATCTTTAATGCAGCTTATACCGCTCCAACTACTGTTTATGTAGCTTTGGCTACGGCCGATCCTACCGATGCGGCGACAGGAGCCTCAATGAATGAGGTGGCCAATGCCAACGCTTATGCTCGCACGGCTATCACCTTCGGCGCAGCTTCGGCTAGGCGGGTAACCCAGTCCGGGGTAGTGACTTTTCCGCAAGCCAGCGGCTCGTGGGGTACGGTCACTCATTGGGCTATTACCGACAATGCTACCCATGGAGCCGGAAACGTAATGGCTCATGGTGCCTTTGCCTCGGGCCAAGCTATTGTTAGTGGCAATACGCCTTCGATCGCTTCAGGGCAGATCTATGTCGAAATACCGGCCGCAAACGGAGCCAGTGATTACTTGGCTAATACGCTGCTTGATTTTGCCTTTCGTAATCAGGCTTTTGCTGCGCCCGATACTTTCATTGGCTTAACTACGGTTATTCCATCAGACTCGGATACCGGCTCGACAATTACTGAGCCTGTAGGCGGATCTTATGCTCGGGTGCAGGTCAATCCGAATGGCGGCGCATCGCCAACCTGGACCGTAGCTTCGGCCGGAGCCTTGACAAATAATAATGCCATTACTTTTCCTCAAGCTAGTGGCTCTTGGGGCACAATTGTTTATGCAGTTGTTGTTTCGGCTTCTACGGCCGGTAACTTAATCGCGTTTGGCGATATTACCGATCAGGCAGTTGGGACCAATGATACGGTTGAATTTGCCGTTAATGACTTTGACGTGAGTCTGAGCTAATGCCAATTAAAAGCAGCGTAGCGGCTAATGAACGAGGTACGATCAAGTTTACCTGCTCATTTGTAGATGAGTCGGGTGAAGCGGTCGTACCAACTTCGATTACCTGGACCTTAACTGATAAGGCCGGTAATGTAATCAATGATCGTACTTCGGAGGCAGTTACTCCGGCCGCTTCGGTTAATATTGTTTTGTCCGGTGATGATTTGGCCATCGATAGCGATACTACCGTCAGGCGGCTTTTAACTGTCTCGATTGTTTACGACTCAACGCTCGGCTCCGGTCTGACCGAAAATGAGGAGATCGAGTTTCCGATCAATAAAATGGTTAATATCGCTAATATTCCATAAGGAGGGCTTATGTTTTGTTCGATTGTTATCCCGGTCATGGGTGGCCTGATCGAATCGAAACCGTTTTGGGGATTGCTTTTAAACATGGTCACGGGACCGGCCGAGTTGATTGTGATCGATAATTCGCCCGAAGCTGATACCCAGCTGTTCCTGGGTCGGTTCGTCGATCCTTTTTGGCCGGGTGAAGTGGTTTATCAAAGTAACGATAATAATGTCGGCCTGGTCCAGTCACTCCAGCAAGGTTACGAGCTGGCCCGGGCAAATATTATTGTCTACATGCATAATGACGTTTATATCTACCAATCGGGCTGGGATGTATTGCTTAAAAACGTATTTGAATCGCGCAAGAACCAAAAGGTGGGTCTGGTAGGTTTGTTCGGGGCCGAACAAGCTCATGTCAATGGCGGCCGGGTCTTATGTTATTCAGCTATGCTTGAAGCTGAAATTCATGGGAATCGCATGCAAACCGAGCTAACTCGCCAAGTTTCGGTTTTGGACGGGTTGTTTATGGCTGCTTCGCGAGAGATGCTGGAGGCTCGAGATGGAGTTGATACTACTTTTGAGATCCATCACTTCTACGATCTGGATCTCAGTCTTGAATCGCTTGATCGAGGTTATACCAACTGGGTTGTTAATGTCCCTTTCCACCACCAGTCTGGCGTGACGGCCTGCCGGCCACTTTACCAGGAGTGGGCCAAGCAGCATGGTGGTGATCTAGAAATTTATAATAGAAATAAAGAACGATATATCGCCAAGTGGAATCATCGCTTGCCGCATACCTTAGAAGGAGGGTTTCATGGTTGAGTTGTTACAATTTTTACCTGATGAATTAGCGGCCTGGCCGGAGCTGACGATTGTCAATAAAAATCCTATTCCCCCGCTTTATTGGGGGTTAGTTGGAGTTAGGCCCAACCGGGTCGATGGCCAGCTGCTGGTTGACATTATCGGCCCTGATGGCCCGGCTCGTTACATGCCGGTTGCTTTTATTATTGATAGCGATCGGCAGCGCCTTCCGGTTCGTCTTAGCTGGCATCCTGATGTCAAGCATTTGCGCGGCCAGATTAAATGGACTACTGCCGGTGGCAGTGCCGAATGGCAGGGAGGTACAAGCGCCATTTTTGTGGCCGACATGGCCGTTCCTTCAACAGTTGTCATGGACGTTTATCCTAAAGTTAATCCGCCTGTTCCTTATTCCCAGCCGCACCACCTGCTAACTTTTGAGTATCGTCTTTTTAAGGATGGGCAAGCTGTTCCTTCTTTATCAGAACGAGTTGGGGCCTTGGAAAAAGAAATGGCCGCTTTGAAAGGAGGGCTTGATGAAAGCCGTTGATCTGGGTTGTGGCGGTAATAAATATCCGGGCGCAATCGGGATCGATCGGGTTGGACGGCCCAAAACAGCGGCCGACCGGGTTTGCCTGTTGGGCTTTGAGCCGATCCCTTTGGCCGATGATAGTATCGATATTGCCTATGCTCGTCACTTTATTGAGCATCTGCCCTTTGTAGTTTGGGAGAAAAAAGCCAAAAAATGGCATGAGCACCATCCGGTTATCTATCTTTTCAATGAAGTTTACCGGATCTTAAAAGACGGTGGGCAGTTTGAGATTATTGTTCCTTTGGTCGAAAGCCGCACGGCCGGAGTTGATCGCCGTGGCTTTCAGGATCCTACCCATGTCAGTTTTTGGACTATGGAGACGCCTCACTATTTTGCCGGGGATTATTACGGCCTGCATGATGTTTATGGTCATACCAGTCGCTTTGAACAGATTAAAAGAGAGATCGACGCTCACGGCTTTATGAATTTTACTTTGGTTGCCCGCAAAAGCGTTGATCCGGAAACATCTTATTTGCTTAGCTATACATAAAAAAGTCCAAAATTGGACAAACATATAAGAGAAAAGTACCAGGAGGGCTTATGCAAATTTCGTTTACGATCCCGGCTTATAATTCAACTTATCGCCTCGAGCAATTACTCGACTCGATTTTTTTACATGAACAAACTTCGCACGACGAGGTTATTGTCGATCTCTTTTTGCACTCTAGCTACTCGCCTACAGTCGAAATTTGCGATCGGGTTGGTAAGCGAGCCAATGTTGAATATTATCGTTACATGGAAAATAGGGGGCTGGCCCGGACTTGGAACGATGGGACACTGACAGCTTATAACGACCGAAAGTCCGATCTGGTTATTATCGTCAATGATGATGTCTGGTTTGAAGAAGGAGATATTGCGAAGATTGCTGACGTGGCTAAAAAAAACCCTCACCGTTATATGATAGCTCCGGCCGGTTATCACCACAAGCATCGCAAGAGGCTGCCCAGTTTGGGTTACAGTGCTTTTGCTCTAAATAAGATTACACTGGAGACAATTGGTTGCTTTGACGAAAATCTTTTTCCGGCTTATCTCGAAGATGCCGATCATAGTTATCGGGCAGCGTTAACAGTTAAGGATCCAAGCCTGCACACTCTTAAAGAGATTTTAGTTGAAAATACTAACGTTCAGCACGATGGCTCGGGAGCTATCTTTCGCGATATTCGTCTGGCTCGTCAAAATGTAGTAAATCATCAAAAAAATTTCCGTTACTACATTCGTAAATGGGGCGGCATAAATGGATCTGAAATTTATCGCAAGCCCTTTAATGATAGCCGCTTTACTCTCTATATCGATCCCAAGGTTCGTCACATGCCTTATCCCGATCATAATCGGGTCGAGTTGGAAGAGGCTTTCCAAGCATGAACCAACGGCCCGGTACTTCCGACCACGATATTGCCATCAATCTGGAAGAAAACAATGAGTATGGCCTACCTGATAACATGGCTGACTGGGTTGTCGTCGATGCCGGAGCCCATATTGGTGCTTTTAGCCTGCTCTGCCTTGAGCGCAAAGCTCGATTTGTCTATGCTTTAGAGCCGGATCCGGAAAACTTTACTCTGCTGACTCACAACTTGGCTAATTACAGCAGTCGAGTTTGTTTATTGCAAGTAGCTTTGTCAGCCAGCTCGGGGCAGCTTGAGTTATGCGAGTATGGCTTAGTAAACGGGCTGATCAATACCGGCGGCCGGTCAGGACACCTGGGCCATAGCGAGTTGGTTGTTCCGGCCATGGGCTTGCTATTACTGACCGAACTAATTGAGCAAGCCCATGGTCCAATCGATCTACTCAAGTTGGATATCGAAGGATCTGAATGGCCAATTTTAGAGTACTCTCCAGTGATTGAGGCTAAACGAATTGTTGGTGAATATCACAGTTATTTTGAAGGTAAACCAAAAGCCGAGGACATACTTTATAATTTAACCCGGTTGAACTTTAACTATGCCGAAGCCAGACTGCATGGTCTGTCTGAACGCTTCGGTCATCATTACGAGTTAGGATTATTCTATGGCGAGAAGTTGCCCCAATTGCAAAAAGGAAATTAAGGCCAAGGGTCGGGTCTGTCCGCGCTGCCGGGTAAAAGTCAAATGGGTTGAGTATGTCGAAGCGGGCCAGAAATATGGTGCTTTTCTTCTGGATCAAGATAGCCTGACTCCGCGTCAAAAGGAACTAAAACAAGTAGCCGAGCAAGTTAATGGCCGGGTCCCGGACGAGCACCGCTTACTCATTACCGGCCATGACGAAAATCCGGCCATCTATTTCTTAGAGACCAATCATATGTACCAGGTCGTTTACCATGGCTGGGCTCCGATTGGGCCGATTTATTGTCCCAATTGTACGCGGCGATTGTTTGATAACAATACAGCCAGCGCCCAGGCTCATCAAAATCATCGTTGCGATCGTTGTAAATATACAATCCAATATATCTTTGAGCATGACTGGTTGACGTAGGTCAGTTTCTGTGTTATAGTTTGTGTACTAAAAACAATAATGTGGACCATTAGAGTCCCTAAGTAAATCTTGGGGGCTCTTTTTTTATGCCGTGGTCTATCAAAAAGCAAAGTGGTAAGTATTGCGTCGTTAACTCCGAAACGGGCAAGACTGAAAAATGCCACGACAGCCGTCCCAAGGCCGTGGCCCACCAAAAGGCACTTTATGCCAATGTTCCTGATGCCAAGCTAGAGGAAATTGAAAAAATTACCCTGGAAGGTGTTGGGCCGGCTCTAATTGCCGTGGCTGCCACAAATAAACCTCACCTGCGCCAGCGGGGCGGCGATATCACGATTACGGATGATGGCCAGGTGCGGATACCGGTGGCCCGCAAAGGCATTTATCGCCACCGTTTAGGACCCCTCGTTTTTAACGATACTTTTTTCTCCCGCATGATCGACAATTTTAATCAAGGCGTGACCGACTATCCGGTTCATCTGGACTTGCGCCATAAAGACACCGAAGGTGCTTTGGCCTGGCTCGATCCGGCTGATGGTGGTCGATTAGCCGTCGAAGGAGATTGGCTGGTAGCTTATGGCCAACCAACCGACGAAAAGTCAATCGGGCTGATCAAGTCAAAACGGTATCGTTATTCCTCAGCAGAGATCGCTAAAGATTATCAATCCAATTTGGTTCAAAAACTTTCCACCGAAGAATTGGAACCAATAAAAAAAGATGATTTAACTCCGGAGGTCAATATGTCTTATGTCTTGAAACTCGGCGAAGCATCGCTCGAGGTCGAGGTGGCTAAGGATAGTGAAACCTACACCTTGACATCCGAGCATGTTGACGCCATTGAGGCTTTTGCCGAGCAAGTAGCCCAGCAATCTGAAGCTACAGCGGCTCAAGTCAAGCAATTGGAAGCGGATCTGGCCCAGTTGAAGAAAGAAAAAATTAAGCTGGAAGCTGATCTGGAAAAAACAAAGCCCAAAGATGATCTCCAGCTGCCGGACGAAGTGCGGCTTAGATTAGAAGCCCTCGAGGCTCAAAATGCCGATCTGCGACGCCAGTCCGAGCTGGAAAAAGCGGCTTTCGCTCTTCAGCGGGCCAAAGAGTTAGGGCATGACAAGGTCCTTATCGACCTGGTCGGCCATGGACTCAGGTTAGAATCCTTTACTAATCATAAGGGCGAAACAATCCAGCTCGAAGAAGGATCCGAAACCTCTTTTTATCGCAATTTACTGCTTGAGCTAATTGAGAAAGTTCCCCCAGCAGTGCCAACTAAAAATCAAACGCATGGTACCGAAACCAAGCTGGAAAGCAATGGTTCCGGTTACACTGATGAGGAACTGACGACTGCGGTCGAGCAGTTTTTGAAATTTTAAGGAGTAAAACATGCCTGTTCAGCCATTTCAAATTGATCGTCGTAATTTTCATACGGTGGTGGCTGACCGCGAGCATCTGCTTCGAGCCAAGGATAATTGGGTCTACCGGGCTTATTTTCCGGTGGCCGGCCAGGCTGAGTACTGGATCCATGCCGGCTTGATTGTAGCTCGCTCGACGTCAACCGCTACACTTGGTTATTATGTGCCCTACAATGTTTCAGCTGCTTACGGTGCGGGTTCCGATACGGCTGTCGGCGTTTTGGGCGAACCTGTCGATATCAGTTGGAACGATGAAGCTATTGCCCCCGTCGTACATGGCAAGCTCATTGAAGCCTACTGCTACGTTCAGGGTGGTGCGGTTGGAACAGTTCCGGCCGCAGTTAAATCTGCTCTGACGCAGATAGAATGGGTCTAGGAGGTTAAAATGCCGTTTTATCCTAATGATATGTTGTCTTACACCTTCCTGACCAGGGTTGTCAATGAGAAGCCCAGCAAGGAAGCGATTAAGCAAAGCTATGTCGGTACACAATTGATGCCGTTCCGGGAAGTGCCTACCCGCAAACTCTCTTGGGACGTCGTCTTTTCGGAAAATAACCTGGCGGGCTATTACGGCCCTAAAGGTCAGGCTGTACCCGGCGATGACATTCTGTTTTCAACCGTCTTTGCCAATTTGATTGATATCAAAGCTTCTCGCGAGCTTGATCCCGATCAAATTATGACCATGAGAGGTCCGGGCGCATTGACCGTCTTTAATGCGGCTGCCCAGGTACCCGAGCTGCAAGCTAAAGTTCAGCTTGAACAGCGTCATGTGGCCGAGCGGCTTGATTGGTGTAATAGCGCCGTGGATAGCCAGGTCGAGTATACCATCTGGCAACTTTTGTCAACCGGCCAGGTGATGTGGCCGCCACTTGATTCAGCCGGAGCGGCGATTACTTCGCCGATGCCTCACTGGAACGCCAACCAGCGGCTTAGGGTTGTTTTCCCAATGCGTAATGAGTTTAAGCAAAAGGCGTCGACTCTGGTGGGCTACAACGGTCGAGTGAATACGACCGGCCGGGTGGCTTGGACCAATGCTGCGGCCGATATTATCCAGGATCTGGAAATTATCTTGGAGCTGGTCCTGGAAACCACCGGCGTGAGTATGGAAGGGGCAACAGTTTGGATGTCTCGAACGTTGCTGTCTAAGTTGGCTTTTAATAGTACGCTTTTAACCTGGATTGCCGGTAGCAATAAAGAGCAGCAAGGCGCTCGCCAATTTGCTTCGGTAGGTGAGATTAAAACCTTCCTGGAAACTAAGTTGGGTTGGAAAATCCAAACTTACGATGCTCACTGGACTTATCGCCAAGATACGCCTAACTCCAAGCCTACTATCCATCGAGTTCCGTTTATGGGCCGGGGGAAAGTGGTTATTATTCCGCAAGGGATGGATTTGGGTTACATGGCAACCACGTTCCTTAAGCAAGGTGACGGCAACTATCGTAGCGGCAAATATGCCTGGAGCTACGAGCAGCCCAAACCGCCCCATGAGATGGAGTTGGGTGTCAACGTGGTAGCTTGGCCGGTCGTCGAGCAGTACGACTGGTTTATCCTGGACGCCGACTCGTAATGTCTGTTACGGCTCCGTATACTACGTCGGCAGCGGTGGCTTACCTGCTGCAAGTTCCCTTGATCGGCAAACCGGATTTCGACGACTCAACAACACCGACTAAAGCGGTTGTTGATCAGACAATCAATTGGGTTTCAGCACACATCGATATGAACTTGCAGCAGGCAGGCTATGTTGTACCGCTCGTGGCGTTGACGGGCGAAACGTGGCTAACCAGCCAGACAAACTATATCCAACTGGTAGCTACCCTCGGAGCGGCCGCTATGGCTGGGGGTTATGCCCAGCGGCCAGCTCCGGCCCTGGGGCCGGGGCGTACCGGATCGGGCGGGAATGTCTTTTATGATCTGTATCAAACTGAGCTAAATAAAATTTACGATCCTTTAACCGGGCGAGCCCAGTTGCACCTGCGAGCTCAGGTTCGCATTGGCAGCATGGCCGAAAAGCTGGTTACCAGCCCTATGGGGCCGACAAGTGATTTCTTGGAAGGGCGCTTTGATCCAACTCGCCATTACGATAATGAGAAAATCGTTACCAAGCTGCTGGCTATTCAAGATTCGCTTGAGGATCTCGATTTAAATTGGGATTACATGTATGGTTTATGGATAAATAAAGGCTTGGGTCAGGGGACGTTTGAATGAGCTTTAAGGTTGAGATTGATCGCTTTAGAGATCTTAGGGCCGCACTCAGTACTATAGGTTCGTCTGAGGCCAGGCGACTGCATTTACGTAAAGAAGTTGAAGATTTCGGTTTTCGCTTTTTGGGTATGCTCAGGCAGGCGGCTCCAACCGGCGAACGTTGGACCGAGCCGGATTATACTTTCCCGGTTTCGACTGGGCAAGGAAATCAACGTATGGCTTCAATCAGAGAATGGCGACCGGTCAATCGACCCTCGATCCGCCAGTTTGGGACAACGCTCAGGAGCTCCTGGGTCAATCCGGTTATAACCAGCGAGCGATTTGGGACCAGTGTTTTGATCGGAACTTCAACTCGCCAGGCTCGGATTTTACTCCAGGGTTCGCCGCCGCATGAGATTCCGAAATATGCTTTTCGCAAGCCGTTTGTCTCATTTTGGTGGCACAGGCAGTCAAAATCAGTTTTTGCAGCCAAAGTTTCACATCCCGGTTTTCCGCCACGTAATTTTGTCGAGCGAACGTTTCTCTTTAAGGGCCGAACGATGGCCGTGGCCAGCTTAAATCAAGCTATGAATAATATGAAACGGCCCCTGGTTGAATTTTTTAGAAGTTAATGGATCAGATCGTCGGCTTTGCCGGAGAGTATGGTATTACAGCGGCTGTACTGGTCTGGCTGCTGGTAGGTATCGGCAATCTGGCTGGCAGGGTCATTCCGGATCTGCTGCAACTGTATCGAGATTTTAGAACAGAGCAGCAGCAAGTCGAACTGGACAAGCTCGATCATAGCCAAAAAATCGAGCTGAACAAAGAGGAAATTGTAAAATTACGAGAGATGTGGGCCCAGCAAAGCAAAAGCTTTATGGAAGATCAGCTTACTCAAATGACGGCCGAGTCTCAGGTTCAGTTAAGCGCAGCAAATGAGTTTATTTACCGTGAAGTTAATCGCAAGCTGGATTTGATTTTGATGATGGTTCAAACTTTACGCCGTAGTGGTACAACCGAGCCGCCCCGTAAAACTGAAGTTAATTTCAGCGCGGCCGAGACTAAAGAGTACCACTGGCCCAAGGACGAGAACGGCGAGTGAACGAGCCTTACGTTTTAGATACGCTCAAGCAGTTTGTCGTCGATAATGCTTTGACTTTAACCGACGAAATTGTCCACCAAGGCCAGCGGCGGGCTATCGAACAGATCTCGGTTACCGGCCTGGCTCCAGTCGAAAAGTATTACTATGTTCTGGTCAATATTCCTGAAGTCAGGGAGTCGACCCGACAACCGACTTCGACCACGACCCGCAGGCCCCAGGGCCAGGTCGAGTACGATGTTGAGATTGACCTGGCCGATGCAGCCCATATTGAGTTTTTAGAGTCGGAAGCTTACGTAACCATGCATCACGATTTTAGACGGATGACCAATCGGTTGGTTAATTTGATCCGGGCTCAAAATAGCTTTGGGGCAGATCACAAGCTTGAACTACGGCGAGTGATAGGTGAAAGCGATCGGCTGGTGCGTAAGACGGAGCTATCGGGAAATTATCAGGAAACCGAAGAGGCTTGGATAGCTTTTCTCTACTGTCGTTTGAGCTTTACTTTGGTCGAGCGATGTGTTGACACAACCGTTTGATGATTTCTGGTTTGTCGGTTGCCCGGCTCGACTGGGCCAGATCAAAAAGATAGGCCCGGTCAGCGGCTGCGAATACGTGATTAGCCCCAGAGGAATCTGGGTTCAAATAGAAGATGCCGAAATTATGCTGGAGGAAACGCAGCAGATCTGGTGCTTTCGGCAAAACGGGTGGCTGACTATTCACCCGGTAGTTTTACTAAGTCCAACTATAGACAATATGGCTGAAAAGCCGCAGGAGGTTTTCTAATATGGCTACTGGAACTTATTTCACAACCGCGGGGCCGACGGTTTTGGCCGGGTTAGTGGTGCAGTCCGAGGCCCGGGTTCGGGTTGGCACCAGTCGGCTTTACCAATCTCTGGAGACAACTTCGGCGCTCTATACGGCTTATGAGGCATCAATTGGTTTATCGGCCGGTAACAGCTTTGACCTGGGCGAGTTGACCGCGCTAGGATTTGAGTATGTGCCAACTTTTGGTTCGCCCGACTCAACCAATGTGCTGACCTCATCGATCGAGACCCTGGAAGAGGAAGAATGTACTATCTCCATGGGCATCCAGCAATTTGATCCACGCATGCTTGAGTTGGCTGTGGGTACCGGGGTGATGTACACCACCGGGCCGGGCGGTAACGAGCGGGTGATGACCGTAGGTGGTAAATGTACTACCGAGCGCAGGCCGGTCGAGATCGGAGTAACTAATATCGGTTGTAATGCACCTTCCGCGCCGGCGTCAACCGAAACCGGGATTACCGGGATCGTCATTACTGCTTACGACTGCCAATGCACCAGTGGTTTGCCCTGGTCTGATGTCGTGGCCGGCGAGATCAATGTCCTTGACCTGGAATGGAACGTTCGTCCGGTCAATGCGCGTGCCCTGGGTAATCGACTGTTTAACGTTTATATCTTCTAAAAAAACTAAATACAGGAGGGCGTATCATGGCTGAAAACAAAAACGGCTTGGGTCCCAACCAGATCAAAGTGGCTCCGGGAACCGAGCTGGAACGAGTCCTGACTATATCCATCCCTCGAGGCCGCCAGCACCGGGACCGCCACATGCGAGTCCTGGCTACTTTTGGCGATCTCGAGGGATTGGTTTCTGGGGGCGAAGTACAAATCAAGCAGATCGTCGAAGCTATCGAGCGAGTCTTTGGGGCCGAAAAGTTTGAAGACGAAATGGTTCCTTTTGTGCTCGGTATGGATGATGAAGCCGGGCGAGCTTACCTGGATGAATTGCTACCTCTGGAAAAGTTTATCGCTTATATGGAGGCGGCGGCCATTTTTGTCGGCGGTATGCAAAATCCGGCCGTCGACATGGCCTTAAAAAAATAGCCGGGAGGGCCCGGGGCAAGGGCGGGGGTCACTACGATCTGGCTGAGTATCGTAATGATCGAATTATCTGTAAGTATTTTAATATGTCCTGGAGCGAACTAAGAGACAATGTCGATCTGTACGAGTACTGGTGTCTTTTAGCCGAGGCCATGGACGCCGACGAGCTGGAAGATTTTAATCTGGCCCACATGGTCTATATCGGGGTTAATGACCCTAAGCGCCTCAAGAAGTGGAAATGGAACTCGCCCGACCGGGCCGGGACCCGGCCTTTGGCTATCAACCCGGCGGCGTCAGTCACCCGTTTTTTAACCAAGGATCTACGTATGAATCTCAAACCGACCGGCTCGGGGCTGGAGTACGCCCGGGCCACAGGGCGAGAAGTAGTTTATGCTGACGAGGAAGGTCATTTGTTTGACGACCAGTTGAATCCTTTGATTGAACGGCCCAAGGATGCTGTAGTACTAAGGTTGGAACATGGCCATAACGACTGAAGTCTTTGAAGGCAAATTTAATATTTCCCAAGAGGGCGTCGATCAATTAACCAAGTTACTTGTCGATCTTGACCAAGTTGCCCAAAGGGTATCAAAGTCTTTAGGCAATATCAAGCTGGGCAAAATTGATTTGTCCAATGCTGCCCAGGCCAGCCAGCAAGCCGAGTCGATCGGCCAAAAAATTAACGAGTCTCTGGGCAAAAAAACAAAAGCTCAAATCTTCGAAGACGCAGCCGATCAAATTAGAAACTTATCTGAATCGGCTAAGGTTTCTAACGAGTCGATTGTTCGTGGGTTTGAAGATGTAGGGCAAGGAATTGCACGAGCAACCACTTCAGGCAACTTTAGAGGGATGCTTGACAGCTTGCAGCAAGTTAAAAGTGGCGTTGATGTTATATCTGTTAGCTTTCAAAATGTTCGAGACGGAATTGAACTAGCCACTCGAGAGGGCGGGAATAGGTTTTTAGGTATTCGCCAGGCTATATTCGGAGTTGGGGCAGCAACAAATCCGGTAGCCAAGCTGCTTGACACATTAGGCGCTCGAACCTTAAGAACCAGTAATGCTACAGATCAGCTTGCTCAAAGTGCTCAAAGAATTTCGAGCGAATTAACCAGAATGAATAGCGCCCTGTCTTTAAGTACAGTTTCGCTTAAGGATGCAGCTAGAGCCGAAGGGGTGAATGTCCAGGCGTTGAGCAAACTTGATTTGTCTGTACAAAAGACAGGATCTTCATTCCAGACAATCAATGAGCAAATTCGGGCTACGGGAACGGCCAGCCCGAGACAATTGGCCAAGGTTGGCAACCAAACCGATCTACTATTAACCCAAGTCCAAAACTTGCTTCAGTCAGGCATTATTCCTTTAGGAAGCAAGACCGCCGAACAGCTGCGCTTAATGGAGAAGGAATTACTTAATAATCGCTCGGCAGTGGGAGTATTGACAGCCCAGCTGCAAACTGTCCCCAAAGCAGCCAGTCAAACCAGCAAAGACACAACCTTTTCATTCGGCAAGATCAGGCAAGCTATTTTAGGAACACGTGGAGCAAGTGATGAGGCGGCACGTAGTATATTCAGATTGCAAGCTCCACTTGAGCAAGTGGCCAAAACTGCCGATCTTGCCAAGGCTGCCTTTTTGGGTGCTTTTGGTGCTGTCTTTGTCGATCGGCTAATTTCTTCATTTGGCCGTTTAACAGCCTTTGTTTCAGCTGAGTTTTTTCAAGCTAACGATGCGGTTCAGAACTTTCGCATTACGATTGCCAACATGCTCAAAGGAACTGGTGCGGCCGTTGACGAAGTCCAGGATGGAGTAGAGGCATTTATCCGCGATGTTGTAGCTAAAACGCCCTTTGAGCTTACAACAGCTTTTGCTTCTTTTCAAAGATTGCTGACGGCCGGATTTGATCCTAAAGAATGGCTAACGCCGGTTGCCGATGCCGCAGCAGCGGTTAATAAGCCCATGGAACAATTGATCGGAGCTCTCCAACGAATCCAGGTCGGAGCTAAGGGTATTGGTATTGATATGCTTCGCGATTTTGGGATTCCGGTTAACCAGGTTGGAGCGTTTGTCGATCAGACAACCGGACATATTCTTGCTCAGGAAGAGGTATTAAACGACCAGCGAAATCTTTATGATCTTAATGAACAAGAGTTAACAAAACTTGGTATCTCCTTTAACAAGCTTGAATTTGATAAGCAGGGCTCGCTGATCAATGACACTAACGATGCTTTGGATATCCTCAATGGATTCCTGCGTCAAAATGCCACTTTTGCGGGAGCCGCCGAGTCTCGTTCTCGTTCGCTAACCGGAGTCCTGAGCAATCTTAAAGATTTTATTAGCAACTTGATTATAGCAGCCGGGCAGCCTATCTTTGA
>JBFGLD010000016.1:0-18076 GCA_041576335.1 Anaerolineae bacterium
GCGTGGTTGCGGCACGGTCACGACGAAGCGGTAACACCGCTAAGGTTAATTGGTAATCGTCCGGCGACAGACAGGCCGGCGTAGGCAGAAATATTTCATCCCGAACCACGTAACCAACTTCCCAGGCTCGCATCGGATAGCGACCATCGGCCGGGTGGCCGAGGCGACAGGTGACAGCCTGGCCGGTATCGTCGTGTAAACAGAGTTGGGTCAAGTAATCTTGGTCCGGTTTGTTTCGTACCTGCCAATAGAGGGTTACCGGCAAAGCGCGCCCAATTGGCGCCGTTGGCTCGACGTCAAAACCAACCAAGTTGACTCCCTGGGCAAATTCTGCCTCCAACCGAACAGGTATTTGAGTATCGGCTAACGCGTGTGTCGTAATCGGAAGATACGGGTATGCCGTCAGAAAAATCAAAGCCGGCGTTAGCAAACTTAAGGCTAATAAGCTCCCGCTCAAACCGAACAAAAGGAACTTATCAAGGGCCGGATGCGGCCATAGCTTCAGCCCAACGCCGCGTAATCCTACCACCAAAAAAAAGGCAATCGAGGTGAGGGCCGGGTATAAATGTCGACCCTGGGCCGTTTCGACTAAAGGCAGCGACAGGTAGCGCCCGGTCACGACGATACCATAAACCAGAAGGTGAAAAGCTAACACCGTGATTGGCAAATGCGAATCGATAACGGCCTGACAAGTTTGTTCTATCGAACTTACATATGCCCAACCGAGCCTAATCAATCCTGAAATCGCCAACAGGCTTAGTAAGCCGATAATCCAATAGACGCTTGACGGGGCCAAAACACGCATCCCGCCATATTCCACCCAAAACGTTTGAAAAAGTAGGGCGGCCCAGTCGAGCCAACCCAAACCAACCACCCCTGTAGGAAAGCTGACCAACCCACCGGTGGTGACCGGGTCGCCAAGAGGAGCCAGCAAGCCACGCAGCCAGCCTCGCTCAGCCACCTCGTTGAGCTGGAAAAATAAGAAGGCAAACCACCAGCCCGAAACGATGCCAAAGGCCAGCATGCTCCAACCCCAGCGCCGCAGCAGCGGTTGCCAACCCCACCGATTTCGCCATGCCACCACTATGAGAATGAGAGTTGCTTCGGGAACTAAGATTAGGCTGTGGTACTTGGTGATAGCGGCCAAGCCCATAAGCACCCCCAGAACAACAAAGGTACTTCGCCGCCGGCGGCCCCGCACAATGAGAACCAGGCCGTAAATTGAAAAAGCGATGAGGGGAAAGACCAGGTTGTCGTCATTGACCACGGCGCTGCTGGTGATAAAGCGGGGTATAAATGCAGCCAGACCGGTCACAGCCAGAGCAAAACTTACTCGCTTAGGATAGATAAGCAGCACGGTCAGATAAATTGCTGCGAGCGTCAAAACGCCCATAAACATCGAAGGCAGGCGCGCCAGATGCCAAGCCAGCACAATTCCCCGGTAAGGAAATAATTCGTCTTCGGTGTGGAGAAACTGGTTAGATAAACGCTGGTCATAGGGGATAAAGCGCTCTGGCTTGTCCTGAGCGTCCGGCAGCTCCGGTAAATCAGAAACGTCGACGTACTGCGTTAGCAGTGTGACCAATCCGTGATAAACAGGTGAGGCATCCCCTTTTGGGCCGAGCGATTGTCTTTCGCTCACGGTTAAGGGCGGTCTACCCATCTCGGCTATAAAACGAATTAAAGCAAAGTGGTGCCGCTCGTCCGCAGCCTCGCCAAGCGGCAGGGATGTACTGTAATAAAGGGCTAAACCGGCAAATAAAGAGAGCAAAATTATGAGCGGCCAATGGCGCTCAATTTCAAAGCGAGGTGACGTTGGGGTAAGTTCTCTCATGGATCAGAAAGTGCAAATCACAAATTTTCCAAAAATGGTTAAGAATAGGCCCAGGCGGGCACAAACTACAGGCGTGTTTGGCGCAAAACGATGAGATTATCAGGTAGGGGCCGGTCATTGGCTCCGAACGTGGGCAAACGCTGCCCGGTGGCAAAATCATACATGCCGGTCACCAGCCGGTAATCACCTGGGGCCAGGCTTTCGGGCAATGGCAGCTCGATCTCATCTACAATAATTTCGCCGGGCCGCCAAAAGGACGTAGGATAATTTCCGGCCAGCGGCTGCGAGTCCCAGCTGGTAACCAACTGTCCCGCCGCATCCAATAATTGGACAAAGACGGTATAATCTTTGTTAACACCCTGTTCGCTTTGCCAGTAGAGCCGAACCGGCATAAATGTGGGCGGGTCCGGCAGCGGTGACAACGTATATCCCAGCAGCCGAATTTGATCGCCCGGCGCCTGACCTAGTTTTGCTTGTAGGACGGTTTGGGGTTGGCGCGGGTCAATCTTGTCCGTCG
Source organism: Anaerolineae bacterium (assembly GCA_041576335.1). Classification (GTDB taxonomy): domain Bacteria; phylum Chloroflexota; class Anaerolineae; order 4572-78; family J111; genus JANQQF01. Next base: position 2,352 of record JBFGLD010000016.1, read on the forward strand.
AAACATAAAACAAACCGAGCCGCACCTGGTCGCCCAGAGCTTCGCCATGCGCCGTATAAACCGGGACTCGCTGCCGGGTGGTCGGATCAAACAGGCCCACCCGAACCAGATAAGGGCCGGGAGTCGCCTCGGGACTGAGCCAGAGACGATGCTGCGTGGGCGTTACGTGCCCCGAACGCCAGCGGTGTTGGTCAGACAGATAAACATCCGTCCATTGAGCCACCGCGCTCCCCTGTCCATCTATCAACTGTACAAAAATGTTATAGGAAAAAGGCTGCCCTACCAAGCTTTGCCAATAAAGGTTAAGCACCGGTGACTGGCCAGGCTGAACCTGTTCGGGGAACACTTCATAGCCAATCAAGCGTATCTGCTGTTCCCAATTGTAGTCGGCAGCGTGCTTGACCTTCCGTTCGGCTAGTGCCAGCGCGGGCGCAGCGCTCTCGATGGCGATGAGCCTGGCATAGAGCTGTCCACCGGGCTCACGCTGAAAATTTACGATCTCACCTGTTGGCGCTAAAGCCTCCAGACTTATCTGTTGGTGAGGAGGCAAGACATAAGCAAACCCTTGACCTGATGATGCAGGGCGCGTAAGCCAAACATAGGCATAGGGCGTGGACCGAGCGGCAACTTCGGCTGAATAGAGCGGGTCCACCAATAACGCAGGCCGTATTGGATTTACGGTTGGTGGGGTATCCACCTCGACAAACTCGTCGGCAAGAAAGAACCGGGAATTAGGGTCGCTGTATAATTCAAAAGGAATTAGGAGATCGTGTGTCCGCGATTTATCGGCGAGATAGCGAGCCAAATCGACCAACGGCCCCATAAATTGACGGTACACTTCCGGTTCGTTAGACCAGCGAACAAAATAATTATAGCCCGTCAGGCTCCCACTCACTACCATAACCAGGGCGACCAAGGCCCCCCGACTCCAGCGGGCAGTTGAGTGTCCTGGTAGTCGTCCGGCGAGCCAGCGTATAACTGCGAGTAATCCGACAGACATAAGCGCATAGTACGGGACCAGGAAGCCGGAGAGACGCAGAGTGCCAACGCTTGACAACAACGCAGGTAACCATAATCCCAGCAGACAAACGAGTAACCACATATAGCGCGGCCGGCGGAAATGCTTCACGGCCAGCAGCAGTCCCAGCCAAAACCCCACGCGGGTGAGCCAATCAAAACCGGGATAGCCGACCAGCGTGTGGCGCCAATTTGGATCTTTACCGCCGTCGTAAAAAACGCGCAGGGCGTCGAACAATTGCGCTGTGAGCACAGTCGAAACGGGGGCGCTGACCCTGGCTGCCTGGTTCACAATCGAAATATCACGGGTTCGAGAAAAAAAGGCGGTAGGATTCTGCCAAAAAAAGAGGCCGAGAGGCAAAAAAATAAGAAATGACACGGCAGCTATCAAGCCCAAGCCCAGCCAAAGCGCTTTCTGCGGCGACATAGTTTGGTAGCGTGTGCCTATTTCGGTGAGACCTACCGGCCGGATCCGGTTCGGATTTTGGACGGTTGAGTTGGCCAGTGAGGCAGTTCTTTTTTTGCCAAAAATGAACCACGCCAGGGCGAAACCGCCAAAAATGAGAGGTAGGACTCGGGCTGAGATATACGTATATTGGCTGATTCCAAGTGCCAGGCCGGCCCCCAGGATATGTAACATTGAACGCCGCGTCCAGCCTTGCCAAAACAGATAAGATATGACGATTACAAAGAACGGCACCAAGCCGGCCCTGTAGCCTGAACGGCTCATCACGACATGCCACAGCGAGAAGGCTAAGCCCGCTGCTGCCAGCAGTGCCAGCCAATAGCGGTCCGGGTCTCGGGCGAATAAGGTAACTATCCATCGATACATAAGTGGAATGGTCAAAATACCCACTAAGGCCGGAACCAAGCGAAAAGCGTACGGCGTTGCACCCAGTACGGCCATTGAGACAGCGCCCAGGTAGTGGAGCATCGGCTCGCGACCGGTGTTGCCTACAAAAAATAGTTGAGGCGAACGGGTTTCCAGCATCCACAACGCGTCCATCGCATTATAAACCTCATCGCGCCAAAAGCCGGGAGGCACTTCCGGTAAACGCCACAAACGAAACCAGGCAGCAGTAAGGATGAGACTTAGCAGCAGTACTGTGTGGAGCCGGCCTTGACGGCGGGAATTCTTCATCAGTAGGATAATAATCGACCTCAATGCCCGTAATAACCTTATAAGCTGCTTTCCCAAGCGTTAGCAAGACAAGTCAACTTCCCCTGCCAAAGGTCAGAAGCAGCCAGTACGGAATAAGTAGTCAGGGAATTCTCGGCCTATTCCCTGCTGCTTACCTTCTGAGGCAAGTTGCCTGGCCGGCAGCTTAGGTCATGACAATTTCAAGAAGCCCTTACTTTACTATACACAATGGCGATTAGCAAAAAAATTCGATTTTCAGTCAATTGCAAATTGGGCCAACTCAACAAAGTCACCCCCGCCGGCCACGGGAAGACGTTGGCCGGTGTCGACGTCGTAAAAGCCGGTGATAAGCCGGTAAGTGCCGGGTACCAAGCCTTGGTCGGGCAGAGGCAGCCGAAACGTATCGACAATGATTTCACCGGGCGACCATAGGTTCGTGGGATAGAGACCGTTAAGGGGCTGGCTATCCCAGCCGCTGACAACTAGACCCTGTTCGTCGAGGAGTTGTAAGAAAACGGTATAGGGTTTGCCGGTCGGGCGGCGGGAATGCCAGTAAAAGGTCACGGTTAAGGGTGAATTATGCTCGTTCGCAACGGTAATTCCGGTAAGCTCGATCTGGTCGCCAAAGGCGGCCGCCAGCGGAGTTTTCGCCTGGCGCGGATCACTGCCCGGCGGCGCGACGTAGAACAACCCCAGTTGAACCTGATCTATGGGTTTATCTCCTTCTTCCATGCTGCCAGCCTGCCACACTTGCAGCCGCATCCCCGAGGCAGGTTCAAAGAAACCCACCCGCACCAGGTAAGTCCCGGTCGGGGTATCCGGGCCAAGCCAGAGGCTGTGCTGGGAGGGCAAGATACCATCATTCCGCCAGCGGTACATATCTTCGCGGAACGCATCGCCCTCCCACTGACTAAGCGGAGTTCCGGCGCTATCAATGAGTTGTAAGAAAAGACGATTGTCGAAGGTTTTGTCGGTCAGGCTTTGCCAATAGAAATTAAGTACGATCGGCTGGCCGGGTTGGGCCAGCTGCGGCGTGACGTCGTAGCCCTTTAAGCGGGCTAAGTTTGCCCAGTTAAGGTCGATCGTGCGCAGGGGAGCGGTGCTGAAAAGATTTGCAAGCGGGGCTTGACGATTGGTGATGGAAACGAGTTGGGCTACGACGCGGCCCAATCGATCCTCAAATGGTTGGGCCGGCAGGGCGGACAGCAGCGTGTTGATTCGGGCTCCTTCCTCGCTGCGGGGCGGCCGGGAGACATAGATCACTCCCTGACCACTCTCTCTGCGGGTAAGCAAGACCAGGGCCGGAGATTCAGGAATACTGCCGACGTAGAGGAGTTGAAAGGAGCTTGGGATAAGGAGCATTAACGCCGGGCGGTCGAAACGAGGCGCAGGATCGTTCACTTCGCTAAAAGCGGACTGCAGCAAATAACGTGTCGTCGGGTGAACATAGAGGTGAAACGGTATGATCACATCGTGCGTTTCGGTCAAGGCGATCAGGTGCTCGACTAAATTGACCAATGGACCGTTGTATTCTTGATAAACATCGGGCTGATTGGCCCAGCGTTGAAAGTAGTCGTAGCTGTTGACGAGACCATTGAGGATGAGGACGGCGCACAGTAACACATAAGACATTCCGCGTGAATCGCGACTAGTGGTGCCCAAAACGTGCTGGGCAAGGTGTGACCCGTAGAAAAGACCGAGGGTAACGATTAGATAGAAAAAGGGCAGCAGGCCAATCGGGCGGAGGGAATGAACCGGAGGCGAAGCGAGAAGGGCCGGCAGCCACATTACCAGCAATCCGAGCAGGATTAAGTGAGACTCGGGACGGCGGAGAGAAGTCCGGCGCAATAAAAAAATCAAACCCAGCCAAAAAAAGGGGATCTCCAGCCAGCCGAGCATAGCCCGCCCCGGCAGGTGATGGCGGTACAGTTCGTGCCCGGCGCCCCAAAATAGGCTAAGTCCCTGAAACAAGTGGAGCACCAGGTCGCCCAAAGTTTTTGGCAAGAAGGCCACATCGCCGGTCCGAGACGAAAAAATATCGGGGTTTTTGAAAAAAAAGAGGCCAAGAGGTAGGAAAACCAGAGCCGCAAATAGGGCCGTGATCAACGGTCCAAGCCAAAGTTGGGCCGGGGACAAGACGTGGGATTCGGGACGTGGGACGTGACTCCCGTCAGCAGCGCTGTTGCCGACGTTGGCCCTGCGCATTTGGAAGCTGTACAGGATAACGATTCCGGCTAGAATCAGCGGTGCCAGCCGGGCGGGCAGGTAGGTATACTGGCTCAGACCGAGAAAAATCCCGGCCAGGGCAAAGTTACCAAGGAATGACGGCAAATGAGGAGATGCGAAGCCTAACCCGTCGGACGAAGGATTTGGGACGCGGCCCTGCGCGCTCGGTCCCACCGCCGCGCGCGACTCCGCTTGTTCGCTAGCTGCTCCCTTGCTACCTACCACTCTGCCACCGGCTCCCCTCCATCCCTTTACAAAAAAGTAAAGGCTCAACATCAATAGGGGGGGCAGCAATACCGGCCTTAAGCCAACCCGGCTAAGCATTAAATGCCACCACGAGACGGCCAGCCAGCCGGCTGCGGCCAGGGCGAGCCAGCGGCGCATAGTCGGGCTAGGGGAATACGGACGAAGGAGCAGCTGCGCAAAGCGATACATCATTGGCACGGTCAACAAACCGGCCAAAGCGGCTACCAGGCGCACGGCAAAAGGGATGTCGCCGAAAAGCGTCGTTGAAACCAGGACCAGGTAGTGCCACATCGGCTCTCGACCATTGTTACCTACAAAAAACGGTAGATAGCGGCCGGTTTCGGCCATCCAGCGCGCGTCCATGGCGTTGTAGGCCTCATCGTACCACAGACCCGGTGGCGTTTGGGGCAGTCGCCATACCCGTAAGAAAAAGGCCAGCAAAATTATGGTCAATAAAATGATGCGACGCTGGCTCACGGCAGGCTTATACTTTCCAAGCGGAGCTCGTTTTCGGGAAGCCCTGCAGCGGGAACACGGTCACCGGTGGCGAAATCATATAAGCCGATCACCGGTGTATATTGGCCCAAGGGCAGTTGCCCGTTAAGCGGGACCGTAATTTCATCGACGATGACCTCACCGACTTCCCACAACGAGGTAGGATAACGACCGCCGGCGGGAGGATTATCTTTTTGAGCCACAATCCTATTTCTTTGATCTCGTAAATGAAGGAAGGTCGTGTAATCGACGTCAATAGCTGAGTCGGCTCGCCAGTAGAGGGTCAATTTGAGATTAGAGATTGAAGACGAGAGATTGGTATTGAGCGGAGCCGGCGGATCGAAGATGGGCTGATTATCTTGGTCGGTCATATCGTAGCCCAGCAGCGTGATCTGACTATTAAAGGATTGGTTGAGCACAATCTGCGGGTTAGCATTGGTGGTGGTCACTTCAGGTGGCGGGCCCCCTACCTTGATCGGGCCGATAACGACGCTGGTGGCGTCGCTGATCTGACCATCCTGAACGAGAGAGAGCGAAACCGGTGCGCCCGTCTTGAGGGAGTATAGTCCGACGTGCAGGTGATACACGCCATGCGGCGCGCCAGGCACGACCGGTACGGCAAATCCGTCTTCAACAATTTCACCCTCGGCCCACAGAATCGTGCTGTAGTATTCTCGAGGCAGGCGGTCGTAGCCGCCGTAAGGCTGCTGGTTTTCGTCGAGCAGTACGTCAAACACAATGTAATCATCCAAAACCGGGGCCAGGCTTTGCCAATAAAGGGTTAAAGGCAATCCTCCACCTGCTTCTACCCGGCGTGTTGGTAACGTATAACCCAGTAACTTAACCTGATTAGCAAAATTGGCCACCAGCGGAACATATGCTTTTGGTACAGGCGGGAGTTCAAACAGGCGAGCTTCGTTGGCTATAGTCAGCACGGGCTCGGTTTCGAGGGATGCGGTGCCGTCTCGACGAAGTTGGAGACGATATTCCCCACTGGGCCAATCCAGGCCCACCAGGAAGATGTTGCTGCGATCACCCTGCGCCGAGGCAAAACGTGGGACATTATCCGGTCCCAGGAGCGCCCAACCGGGATCTTGGATTTCGGAATTTCGATTACGGAGAGTCTGGTTGCCGGGCTGCTCAGGGTCAGCCTCAGTCCAGGACAGGGCTATGGCCTGGCGGGGGCGTGCCGGCGCCTGATCTACCCAGAGGCGATAAGCGTATCCGGCCAATGAAGATGCCCGGACAAGCGGTGGGCTGGTTGGCAGATTGAGTTGGGCTACGGGAACGGGCTGACCGAGCAGCGGCGTATCTTCGGCCTCAAGTAGCAAATTAACCCGGATTTCATAGTCATTGGGGGGCAGCGCTGCCAGCGGCAGGGGCATAACATCACGAATAACATCGCCCCGATCCCAGGCCCGGGTCGGATAGCGCCCGTTCAACGGATGGCTAACCCAGGTGAAGCGAGCTTCACCCTGCGGGTCGACCAGTTGAACCTGAGCCCGGTAATTTTGGCCAACGGCTCTACGTGATTTCCAAAAAAGGGTTAACCTGTAGACGCCGACCTGCACCGGATCGGGCTGAATATCGTAACCGAGGACTTCGATAGCATCAGCAAACGTATGTTCCAGCGGATGAGGAATGCTGCTCGCCTTAAAGGTTGTGGTCCGCACGGGCAGGGGAGCCGGATACGTGCCGGTCATATAGACGAGTTGAAAGAGTGACCAGACGAGTAGAATGAGGGGAAGCAGTAAAACGTAGAACGTAGTGCGCCGTCCCTCGGGCGCGGTGAGGGGAACACCGGCTATTTTGGCCATAACCCAGCGCCTGCTGACGGCTGCGATGCCCAAAACTAACAGTATGGGGATGGCTTGAGCGGCGGGGAAAAGGATATGGCGCCCCTGACCGGTTTCGGGAATATTGCGGGTCAGGAAAAATCGTAGAAGGGGAAACGGGAAAAGAAAAACCGCGATCAGCAGCAAAACGGCGAGCGTGATACGCAGTTGGCTATTCGCGGCGCGCCATAACTGCCAAATACCGGCCAGGGCCAACAGACAAAAAAGCAGTATGACTAAGTAAGCCCAGGGGAAAAGTGGATCTTGCTCTAACACGGGCACGCCCCAAAAGGTTTGAAACAAATAGACAAACCATTCGCTGAAAGTCCCGGGTTCGATTGCGTCGGGGCGCTCCTGGCCCGTGAATTGGCTCCTGGCAAAAAACGCGAAAATGCGGCGCATGCTCACATCCGGGCCGGTATTGAGCAAGGCACGTAACAAGCCGGATACGAGGCCATCCTCTTCGATCGTATTAAAATAATAACCAATCCAACCAAACCACCAACCGGCTCCGATAACGGCTGCCAGCCCACTCACTATGAGCCGGCCGAACCATTGCCACCAGCGCCAGCCGGCCTGATAAGACCGCCATAGAACCACCGGCACGATCAGCAGAGGAAACAGGCCCGTGCTATATTTGGTGGTCATCGACAGCCCCAACACTAGGCCCATTCCGCCATAAACTCGCCACCGATCATCGCCGCGTAAAGCACGCAGCAGCAGCCAGATAAAGACGGCCGATAATAGAATTAATAAGCTGTCGTCGCTCAACATAGCCGACGTAAAGAGGAAACGAGGGGTGAAGGCCAGGAGAGCAGTGGAGGCGATGGCCAAAAGTTGCGGAGAGAGGGGGAGTTCAGGCAGCCGGTCAGTCTTTCGAAAAAGCTCTAGTGTGGTCAGGTACGTAAACCCCAGGGCACCGGCCGCGAACAATATAGACAAAAACCGGCCGATGTGCCAGGCCAAAATACCATCTTGCCAGGGCCAGCTCGCATCCTCGGTATAAATGATAAGGCGAGGATAAAGAATTTCGCCAACCAAGCGTCGACGCGGCGACTCCCCGACATCCTTGAGGAGCGGCTGGGTGGTGTCAATGGGACTGACAATCCAGCCCACTAACAGATGATAGAGCGGTGGCCAATCGGCTCGATACCAGGCCTCTTTACGCTCAGCAGCATTTGCGGGCAAGCGGCCTGTTTGAGCAATGAAACTCAGATAGCGATAATGAGCTAATTCGTCCTCCCCCTGGGTAATCGGTACGATGATGCTGTGCCACCCGGCCAGAATAAGAAAAATAATCACTATAATGATAGCGACACTTTGGGTTTGCGAGTTCCCCATAATGGGCATATTTTAGTGCGATTAGGTTGAGACGCAAAACAACTGATTGATGAATTCCTTCTTGGTTTGGTTAATTTTGGCCAAAAGTGTAGTAAAAATCACTTTTTGACGTATTAGTATATAGAAACACGCCTTACCTGAACTGGGACAGGAGTGAAACCTTGCAAAGTGTGGCAATTAGGAACCCCCTAGGAAAAAGTGGCAGCGCCGCTAATCCGTCAAATTCGAATTTGGCAGAGCTTTTCCAGGCGCATTACTCGCGCATTTACAGCTATCTCCGCTATCGCGTAAATTCACCGGAAGACGCTGAAGATCTAATTAGCACGGTCTTTGAACAGGCTTATTCCGCTCGCGAGCAGTTCGACTCTAACAAAGGCACTTTTTCAGGCTGGCTATTTCGCATCGCCCACAATAGGTTAATTGACCACTACCGCTCGAACGAACGCCGTTCGGCCTGGGAGGCAAAGGCGGAGCTGCCGAATGATCTGATCGTGCCCGAACCATCCCTCGAAGCCCAGTTGGTTCAGAAAGAGACCATTGCCCAGTTGTTGCAAAGCCTAAAGCGATTAAGTGAGCGGGATCAGGAGATTATCAGTCTCAAATTCGCCGGCAGGCTCAGGAATAAGGAAATTGGCGAAGTTATGAATATGAAGGAAAAGACCGTGAGTGTAATTCTGCTTCGGGCGATGCGTCGCTTGCGGCAAGAGATGACACGGGAGGCGGCAGCATGAACGAATTCCAATTCGCTGACCTCTTTTCTGAACAGATCGACCGGATGCTTCAGGGTGAAAGGCCCGAAGGGGTATCGAATGTTGACGATCTGCAGGAGTTGTTGGAGCTAGGTAAACATATTTCACAGACTCAGTTTCAAGCAAGTACCGCTACCCAGGCTGCATTTCAAAGCCAGTTGACAGGCTGGTTTGGAATAGCCAACGGAGGATCACCTATGACAATTTTAGGTTTATCAAAAGCTTGGTTTATCAGCATCATCGTGACGACGGTCGCCATTGTGATCGGTGGTGGCTTTATCGCCGTAATTGTTTCTACTCTTTTCATCTTTGGCTCGAGCAGCCAACTCCCGCCATTACCACCCATCACCACGACCGCTGAGGCCGAAACTACGGGGACACCAACGCCTATTCCGACTGAAGCAACGACTATAGCGACAACCACGGTTGAGCCGGATACAACGCCTACCGTTGTCGCCTCAACCACGCCATATCCAATGCCCGATGACGAACTACCACCGCTAATTTTCATAAGCCAGCTTAGCGTTGTCAGCCTATGTCAGGGGAGCTACGTGACGCAAAGCACCCTGGTCAACTACGGCAACTTGCCCGTGACCGACGCGGCACTGGCCTGGGAGGTAATCGAAGGGGCTGAGTTAGTAGACAACGTAAACATCAATTCCGCCGGCTTCGAGACAGCTCTTAACGAGAACGAGGTGAATGCCACCCATGCTGTAGTAGCCCAAGATGGAGCCGGTTCAGACGATGTCAACGCGGACAACGGCTCTATCGACTCCAATAATTACGCCTATTTTCAGCCGATATCGGTGGAGCAGAAGGTTAAGCTCGGTATTAAGATAAAGGTCAACGATGATTGGTGGCACCACCCGGATGGAACGGAGATTAAGATCAAGCTGTCTGTCAAAAATAAGGTAAAATTAACGAAGCACGACGACAGCGATGCAGAGGGTGATCGCGATCGCGGTCACGGTAACGACCCGGATGGCTACGATGAGGATAACCCCGGTCGGGGCCATCAAAACAACGGCAGTGACGAAGCCGATCATGACGGGGACCAGAGCAATGCCGGCCAGTTCCAGATCGTTACCATCGTCAAGCAGGGCGCCGAGTGGATCACGCTCAGCGGGATTGCCCATGAGTACGGCGATCAATCTCTGCTCGTCGACGGGCATATTGTTATCATCAACAACTGCAGCGGGCTGCCGCCGGCCCTGCCTCCCGGCTCCAATGTCGAGGTGACCGGTGTGCTGCTGCCCGACGGCACTTTTATCGCCATCAATATTATTATTATCAACATCGACATCATCAGCGGCGATTTCGACAGCGGCAAACCTTTGCCGGGTGGCAGCGATAGCGATAAAGGTGGCAGCAAAGGCGGCAAAAAAGGTGGCAGCAAAGGTGGCAACAAAGGCGGCAGCCGCGGCGGCAGTCACGGCGGCAGCCGAAAGTAAAAAGTTTCTCCGGAAAACGTAGGCGTGTGGCGGGAGTCTGCTGCACGCCTACCCTACGTAAATTGCAGCAGCGCCAGCCAAGGGGAGAAAAAATGAGCGATATTAATCCGGCCACAACACCTGATGACGCCCGCATTGATAAGCTAATGCAGCAGCCGGCACCTGACGGACGTCCATTGTGGCTGATCGGTGGTGTTGGCTGCGTTTTGTTACTTTGCCTGGGCTTGCTCCTCGGCGGTAGTGTGGTGCTTATGCGCAGCAGGTGGACGAGCCCAGCCGAGGCGGAGGCCGCCGCAGACGCGGTTTCCAGCTCAACTGACAAATCGAATTCCCGCAAAACCGGGGCGATCCCCGGTACTTTACGTGAGGACGAGCCCAAGGTCGCCGACCCGGTCGCGACTGAGCCCGCCGACGAAGCCTCGGTTACGAATACACCCTCGCCCGAACTCAGCCCCATTACCTTTGCTTTGAAAACAACAGCAGCAGGCGAACCGGTTAGCTCAGACTTCTCATTCAAGGCCGGGACCATCCGGATTTACGCCGTCTTTGAATACCGCAACGTACCCGCCGGTAGTATCTGGACCCAGATCTGGTATCACAACGGTAGTGAGGTCTTAAGTACCAGCCAGCCCTGGCTGGAGGATGAAGCCGGCGTGTACGACTACGTAATTGAGGCTGACGGCGATCCGCTGCCAACGGGTCAATGGGCTTTGGAATTTTATATCGATGGCAAACTGCTGACGGCCGGAAGCTTTGTTATCGAAGGCGATAATGGAACTTTGGATGCCGCTGAAGCCCCAGACCTGGTCGATATTCCAAAAGTCTACGTGTTGGCCTACACCAAGTGGAACGGTGAAAAACACGATCTGTATGTTGGCGACACGAACGGCAGCCAGGAACGGTTCATTCTTCGCGCCGGCGCCGGTCCTTCATGGTCCGGTGATGGCCGCTACATTTTCTTTTATGGCGAGGAAGGGGTCGACCAGCAGCTCATTAACGGTATTCGACATCCCCTGCCCGGTGTGGCTAACGGCATTATCAGGCTCAATGCGGCGCCCCTACCGGCCGGCCTTGGTCAGTTAAGGTTATTTCAGGGACACGGCTGGAACGATGGCACAGCCCGTTGGGCAAATGTTTCCCCGGACGGGGCCATGATCGCTTATGACGGTGATCGAGGCGGCGGTCGTCGCATTTATTTCCTGGGTACGACCGCCAATCAGCAGTTTAAATTCGAAATTATTGGCGAGCAAGCTGATTGGTCACCGGACAGTCAAAAAGTAGTTTATCGTTCCGGTCGAGATAACAAAACGGGCATCTGGATTTCAAACCGAACCGACTCCGGCCATGTCCGGATTACGACGGGCGGAACCGACTCGTTTCCCACCTGGTCCCCGGACGGTAAGACTATTGCCTTCAGCCGGGACGCCGGCGGTAACGTAGATATTTACACGGTGGAAATTGACGGCAGTAATCTACAGCGACTCACCGAGGCGCCCGGCCACGACACCTTACCCGTCTATCTCCCGGACGGCCACATAGTTTTCCGCAGCGCCCGTACCGGAAGCTGGAGCATCTGGAAAATGAGTGGCGACGGCTCAAATCAGACTGAAATTATCGGCAACGCCCCGGTTGGTCCGGAATGGTCTTTCAGTAAAATGGGGGTAATGCGTTGAGCCGTGTCAACTCCGGGCCAGGTCACGCATTTTTCTGGCTCACGATTTTTGTGGTTTTTGGGCTATATTTTCCACACGCCCTTTCGACACCCGGCAGCCGGGGTCGCCATGAATTGATCATTAGCGAGTTTCTGGCGAAAAATCGGGCCGGGTTGGTCGACGAGGACGGGGACTATTCCGATTGGATTGAAATCTATAACCCCGGCCTCCAACCCATTAACCTGACCGGGTGGTCGTTGACCGATGATCCTAACCAGCCGGAAAAATGGACCTTTCCCAACCGGACTCTGGCCGGCCAGGCTTATATAGTGATTTTTGCCTCCGGGAAGAATCGCAAATCGGACGAACCTGAAGCAGACCTTCATACCAACTTCAAGCTTAATCAGGCGGGAGATTTTCTTGGTCTTTACAACGTCTTTACCGGCCGATTTGTAGACATAGCTTCGCCTCCTTCCCTGCAGGCGACTGAGGCAGACCTATCGCCAGGATATTCGGAACAGTTTGTAGACATTGCCTACGGGCGTCCTGGTATCCCCTCCGGAAACCCGGAGCTTGAGCAGCCTTACGGATATTTAGGCAGTCCCACGCCCGGCCGGCCAAATGCCGAGACGTTTTTGTGGATTGGGACCGTTGCTCCGATCAGTTTCAACATTGAGCGTGGTTTTTATAAAGATCCTTTCCAGCTTGAACTTTCGACGGCGACCTCTGACGCAGTGATTCGGTATACGGTCGACGGCAGCCAGCCCTCCGAAACCTACGGCACTATCTATACCGGCCCGATTACAATCAACTCCACAGCCTACCTGCGCGCCGTCGCTTTTAGGCCCAACTTTCGCCCCTCGCCGGTTGAAACCCATACCTACGTATTTCTGGAAAATGTGCTGGCCCAGTCTAAAACACCCACCGGATTTCCCAAGACATGGGGCGGCTACCAGGGCGCTTCGGTAAAGGCCGACTATGAAATGGACCCGGAAATTGTCGACCACCCTCGCTTTGGCCCGGCTCTCGAGGATGCGCTCAAATCAATTCCAACGCTTGCTATCGTCATCCCCGGACAAAGTTTCCACGATCTTTATACTAATCCAAGACGACGAGGCAGAGCGTGGGAGCGCCCCGTTTCCGTTGAATTGATAGATCCCAACGACGAGGCGCGCCGCTTCCAAATCAACGCCGGTTTACGGATTCAGGGCGAGTCGGGCCGTTTAGAATTTATGCCCAAACATCCGTTTCGCCTTTTCTTTCGAAGTGAGCATGGTAAGGCTAAATTAGAATTTCCTCTATTTCCAGAGTCGCCGGTTGCCCAATTCGACACGCTCGTCCTGCGCAGCGGTGTGAATCGCAGTTACGCCGGTTTACCGGAATTCGAGCAAGCGCTGACCACTTACACTCGCGATGAGTGGTTACGTACCTCGCAAATTGAAATGTCAGGTTCCGGTTCTCACGGTATCTTTGTGCATTTGTATTTGAATGGGCTGTATTGGGGCTTGTACAACGTCATCGAACGGCCGGACGCCTCCTTCATGTCTTCATATTTTGGCGGCAGAGAAGATGATTGGCAAACCATTAGCCACGAAGAGACGGTTAGCAACTCAAGCGAGCGATTCAAAACATTGCACAAATTGGCCGGGGCCGGCCGGCTGGCGGATCCGGCTAGATATGCCGCCATCCAAACATACCTCGACATACCCCACTTTATTGATTACCTTATTCTGAATTGGTATGCCGGTAACATCGATTGGGCCTTCAATAATTGGTATGCTAACGTGCACACTTCGTCAGGGCAAGTCAAATATTACGTGTGGGACGGCGAACGTATTTGGGATGACGGCGCCGAAATTTTTTTTGATCGGGCTGAATATTTGGGTCGACCTAACCTGGTTGGGCCGCTCATCGAAGCCTTACTCGAAAACCCCGATTTTCGAGTCGAATTAGCTGATCATATCTACAAGCATCTGTTTAACGACGGGCCCCTGACCGAAGCTAACTCGCAAGCACGTTGGCTGAGGATTAACAACATAGTTGAGCAGGCTATTGTGGCCGAGTCCGCGCGCTGGGGCGACGTGAGAAACGATCCGCCGCTTACTCAAGACGACTGGTTCGAGGCTCGAGACAAAGTCCGGGCCCAGATGGAGGGTAATGTTGCCAGATTCATCGCTTTAGCCCGCGAAACCGGCTACTACCCTGAAATTGATCCGCCCAAGTTCAATCAAGCGGGTGGCCAAGTGACTGCCGGCTTAAAGCTGACAATGACCCTCCAACCGTCCCGCCCTAATGATGATCGAGGTAACGGCGCTGCGATTTATTTCACCACAGACAGTTCAGACCCACGGCTGCCGGTAACCGGGGCGGTGGCGCCCCAGGCACAGAAGTATACCGCTCCGCTGCTACTCACCACAACCGGCCATATTAAAGCTCGCGCGTTTAATGGCAGTACCTGGAGTGCATTAAATGAAGCCGCCTTTACCGTTGGGGCTGCACCCGAGGCTGAACTTCAAATTGCCGAAATTATGTATAATCCGGTCGGGGGTGACGACTACGAGTTTATTGAGCTAAAAAATACCGGCCTCGCTGACCTCGATCTGGCCGATATGTCTTTTGAGGGTATCCAGTTTACGTTCCCCGCCGGCAGCGTTTTGCTGGCTCCCGGCGAACTGATGGTACTTGTCCGCAAGCCCGAAGCTTTTGCCCGGCGTTATCCCCATGTCGCTATCGACGGCACTTACAGCGGGCAGCTCTCAAATAAGGGCGAAAGACTCACCATAAAGGATGCAAGCGGCAGCGTGATTGTATCGGTGGAATATGATGATGACCGCAGCTGGCCGCTTAGCCCGGACGGTCGGGGCGACTCGCTGGTGCTTGTCAATCAAGACGGAAACCCCAACAGCCCCGAGAATTGGCGGGCCAGCTTAAATCGATTCGGTTCCCCGGGCAGCGATTAACGGTCCCATTTTTGATTTTCTTCTTCAACAAAATTTAGCTCCATTATCCTATAAATTAATCGACCCATTAGCGGTATAATATTAAGAAAGCAAAGCATCGTTTTCATTAACTGCCGAAGGCTTCCTCACCGCGAACTCGAACCGGGATTGGCCTTTGGCTGTTTTTTTACCGTACTAAGATTGCTACCCTGCAGTAGATCGTGTTACTGAATTAAATATGGTATGGTGAGGATTTGGGAATTACGAAATTAGTGCCTGAGGTAAAGTCTACTAGTCGTCCAGTCCCGAATAAAACACAATATCTCGTTGACCTCTTAAGAAATAGGAATTTTCTTACAAACTTGGCAAAAACTGTAAGGTTTTCCCGGCCTCACCGTTGTATATGTAGAGCGAAATTTTCAAACCGCAACGCTGTACCTGAATTGTTCAGCGCAATCTGATCAGCCGTTGAAGGAATAGTCTAATGCAGACAAACGCTAAAGTGTAAGGGGTCAATGACGATGGATCTGAATTTTGCCGATTCAGCAACAAATAAATATCAATTGCAGTCAGACCAGCAGCTGGCAGCCCTGGCCGGTCAGGGAGATCGGGAGGCCTTTGCGGCGCTGTACC
>JBFGLD010000017.1:0-16794 GCA_041576335.1 Anaerolineae bacterium
GCAACGATTACGTGGCGGCCATGGAGGCGGCGGAGGCCGGCTTAGCGGCTCGTACTTCGCTCCCAGAGCGCGTTCCCGCTTTGGCTAAACTTTCAGGGCGTGGTTATCGGCTATTGGGGGCCGCGTTGGCCATGGACGGCAGTGACCTGCCTACGGCCGAGAATCATCTTCAAGAAGCGATTGCCGCTCACAAACAGACCAATGGCCCGCGTGATTTATGCGCCGGCTTATTTGAGCTTGGCAATGTCGCCGCTCAGCGGGGCGAACTGCTGCGGGCGTTAGAATTTTACGAAGAAGCTGCGCATGTGGCTGAGACAGGCCAAAGCCATTATTTTCACGCCCTGGCCCGGAACAATTTTGCCTATCATAGTTTACTCCTGGGCTGGCTCAAGGCAGCCCAGCGCGCGCTGATACATGGTCAAAAACTGGCTGAGGAGCATGAATTACTCGGGGCATTCTTACACTTATATAGTACCCAGGGCGAGATTTACCTGTACTTAGCCGAGTGGGATTCGGCCCAGCAGACGTTTCAAAAAGGCTTTGCCCTGGCCGAGGAGTTGGGCAATCCGGAACGCCAGGCCGGTTTCCAGGCCGGCCTGGCGCTTGCTGCTCGAGGGCAACAAGACCTGGCCGGCGCAACTGCCCTTTTGGAAGAAGCCCTGCTGCTGATTAGCGGCCGTGGCTATTGGCACTTGCGGGCGCGCCTTTCGATATGGCTAGCCGAGACGCTCATGTGTGCCGAACGTACGGCCGATGCCTGGCCCTATCTCAAGGCTGCTCTGGATACAACCCGTAGCCAGAACCGGGCCCTTTTGCTCTTGCAGGCCAATCGCCTTCAGGCCTATCTTCTGGCCGCCGCCGCTGATTGGCCGGAAGCGGAAGCTTGCTTCAAGAGTTCGATGATGCTGGCGACGAAGCTTGATCTCCCCCTTGAAATTGCCCGTACTCAGGCTGCCTGGGGCCAGGCCGCCCTGCGATATGCACCATCTCCTCAGAATGGCCACGCGCTTTTGACCCAGGCTTGCCAAGTTCTGGCCGATCATCACGCCCAGGCTGAACTTAATGCGATCCAATTGTCATAACAACATTCTAACTAACGCCCCAAATAACGCCCCAAATAACGCTCCGATAACGCCCATTCCTGTATAATCTCGGACAATCTACCACACGTGTTTGTTTTTCGGCACAATTTCCTCAAGTTATGGTCCTGTCTGGTTAATATAGGTCGTGCGTTCGACACGGGACCATCTAGATCTGTCCTTGCCAGAAAGGATACAATGCCCAACTCGCTTGTGTTGGTCCTCTTCAATTCTGTCACATTGGCTGCTTGCGCCGGTCCGTCAACATCTGAAATTCAGGCTGACTTCGAATCGCCCGTCGCCAACCGGGTGGCGGAAATACACGAGGAGACGGAAGGTCAAGGTCACGGGCATGTCCACGTGCACGAGTCTGAGACGACGTCCGGTATGGAAGTCGTACTTGTGAAGTCCGAATTGGTCGTCGGCCAAAACCGGTTTGCCGTCGGCCTATTTGACCAAGCAGGGCATATGGTTCAGGATGCTGCGGTTCACTTTCATTATTATGACCTGAGCCATCCGGCAGATCCTATTTTGGAGACAGAAGCAGATGCAGCGCCCCTTCATACTCCGGACGGCTTCACGACGATTTTTGCTCAGGAGCGAGAGTTTAACCGCGCCGGCGAGTGGGGGGTTGAGGTCCAAGCCCGCTTTGCCGACGGTACGACCGCCCTTAAACGAATTGGGTTCGAAGTAATAGCCGGCTCGCCGACCTTAAAGCCCGGCCAAAAAGCGCCGGCCTTGGATACCCCTTCCACTGCCACGTTGCCCATCACTACCTGGCCGGCATGTGGGGCATCTGGCGGGTCTACAATACCTTGCAGGATGAGTTCGCTGCGCAAGATGACCTGCCGCACCTCCAGGAACTGCCGGACCGGCTGGGCCGGGTGGAACCGGCCGTGACCTCCGCGGAGTTGGAAGGCCGAACGGTAGACTGGAAAGGCCAGACCTATGGCATCACTCGAGATGACCTGGCCGAATGGGTCGAACGCCAGCTTCCGCCACCCGGTGTTCCGAAAGGTTACGATGCCTCGGTACAGGATTGGCAAAAAGATGGAAATCTCTACCTCAATGAGGAAGAAACCGATCGGGTCTGGCCCGGCTTCCGCTCGCCCAATCCAGGAACTCGGCCACCGTCTTATTTCGACCCCAAAACCGGCAAGCTGGCTTACCCCTTCCTGCGACCTCACCCGGGCCGGCGGCCGCCTTTCGCTCCCAACCACGGCCCGGCTCCCTTCCTGGACCCCATTCATGCCGGACGAGATCCGCCCCAGCCGGGCGAGAATGGGCCGTGGAGCCTGTGTCCGGCCGGTACAAATCTAAAAGAGTTTGTCATCCATGCCATTAACCTGCCCCTCAATCTGAACGAACGAGCCAATCTGGTTGATCCGGTCGCCCAGCTGTTTGTTTTGAAAGAGGCGGAGGAAGCTGTGCGGGCCAACAACGGTCTGAAGACTCCCCTGGCCATACGGGCCAATGCCGGGGAGGACTGCGTAGACATTATCTTCAAGAGCGAGTTGAAAGATACCGGCGAGAACTATCTCTTCAGCAAGGTCAGTCTGCACATTCACTTTGTCCAGTTTGACATCCAGGGCAGCGACGGAGTAGATACCGGCTTCAACTTCGAGCAGTCGATCCGTCCCTTCACCATCGAAGGCGAAACGCTGCCGGCAAATGTTGCTGCCGGGGAAACCAGGGTGCAGCTTAGCAGCGTCGAGCGCTTCCACCCGGGCATTCTGGTTGGCATTGGTATGGACCAGGATGAAACCTTTGAAGTCGGACGTATCGCGGCCATCGAGGAGAATACGCTCATCTTTGAGGAACCGCGTCGCTACGATCACGCCTCGGACGAGATTGTCAGCGCCGAGTTTCTGCGCCACCGCTGGTATCCCGATGTCCAGTTCGGCACGGCATACTTTCACGACCACGTCAGCGCCCTGACCTCGTGGCGGCATGGACTGTTTGGCGCGCTGATTGCCGAGCCGCCCGGCTCTACCTACCATGCTCCGCACACCGGCGAGGAAGTCAGCAGTGGGCCGGTCGTAGACGTGCACACGGAGGCCGTAGTCTCAAATGATATCACCGGCAGCTTTCGAGAATTGGTCTTGTTTCTCCAGGATGACAATCGCTTGACCCGGGTCGCTGACTCCAGTGGCAGCGCCGTCAATATGCGGGTTGAGCCGTTGGCGGCCCGAGGCGGCGACACAGCTTGCATGTTCAGCAGCACGGTCCACGGCGATCCGGAGACGCCCCTATTAGAGGCCTTCCTGGGCGATCCCATCGTCATTCGCAACCTGGTGCCGGCCACCAACGACGTTCACACCCTGCACGTGGACGGTCATTGGTTCCGGCTGGAGCCTTACAGCGCCACCTCACCGCCGATCAACACGGTCCATCTCGGCATCTCCGAACGCTACGACCTGATGATTCCCAACGCCGGTGGACTGCAAAGAATGCCCGGCGACTATATGTATTATAATGGCCGCTCCTTTAAGCTGCGGGAGGGAAACTGGGGCTTGATTCGCGTTTTCGATGCCGCCGCCACACCGTTGCAGAAACTGCCCGGTCACGAAACCATCCCGCAGCCGGCTGCTGCAGTATGCCCGGCCGACGCGCCTCAGAAGGTCTTTGACGTGGCGGCCGTCGAAGCGCCGCTGCCCATGCTGGGCGACGCCGCCGGCAAGCTCTACGTGCTGGCCGAAGATAAAGCGGCGGTCGTGCGTGGCAGCAAGCAAGTGGAACCGCTGGTACTCCACGCCAACGTGGGAGATTGCCTGCTGATCAACCTGACTAATGAGACCCGAGGGGGACCGGTTTCCTTCCATACCGATTTGCTGGCTGCCGGATCCCCGCAGCGACCTGGGAATCGAAGCCGGCTTCAACCCGCCGCAAGCCGTCCTGCCGGGCCAGACCCGAACCTACACCTTCTACGCGCACCCCGAGATTGGGCAGACCGTCGTCATGGTGCGGGATTGGGGCAGCGTGCTGGAAAATCCTGCGCTGGGCCTTTACGGGGCGATCATTGTCGGCCCGGCCGGCACAACCTAAAGCGACCCGGTAACCGGTGAGGATATGTCTATGAAGGTAGGCTGGGCCGTAAATGCGCACCCGCCGACTGGAGACAGTTTTCGAGATTTTACCCTTTTGATTCAGGATGACGACGAGATCATCGGCACGGCTATTATGCCTTACAGCGAAAATGTGGCCGGGGTGGTCGGACTAAACTACCGGGCGGAGTCGCTGTTGGCACGGTTGGATCGAGATAAAGATACGTCGGCGGTTTTCCATAGTGAGGTCCATCGCGACCCGGCTACACCGCTCCTGGAAGCCTTTGCCGGCGATGCGGTCAAAATCCATGTGCTCGTTCCCTACGGCGAGCAGGCCCACGTCTTTACGGTAGAGGGTCACGAGTGGCCGTTAGAACCAGGCCGTCCGGGCTCGGATTTACTGAGTTCGTTTCAAGTCGGTCCACTGGAAGCCATTACTATCGAACCGGTTGGGGGTGCCGGCGGATTCGCCGGGTTAGCCGGGGATTATATTTACGGCGATCACCGAGAGCCATTCCGTGAAGCGGAGTTGTGGGGCACGTTTCGCGTTTTTTCGCCAGACGCCGTCGAGGCCAGAATTAAGCCGCTGCAATAGCGGGCTAAAAACCGGTTCAACAACACCCGACACTTAGAATCTCGCCTAAGCCACTACCGAGCCCACGAAAGGAGGTGCTTTATCTAACAAAAAGCTAATTGCTGTTCCGAAAGTTTTTTAGGCAAGCATTTGTCCAGGAAAAATTACCGTGTTACTTTATATTCAGAGGAGAAAAACTATGGCAATAAACCCGATGGATTACCAAAGCAAAGATGTAGTACTGGACGTGGTGCGCACAGAGCGCGGCAAATTCTATGATGTGATTGACAAGCCGGCAAACTGGAAGGTTGACACGCGGTGCGAGGGGTGGCAAGTTAGGGATATGGTTGGCCACATGATCGACGTGACCGAGGGCTATCTGGCTGCCTGGAATATGGCCCGTGAGGGCAAAGAAACCCCCCAGCCGCTCGGCGTATTGGTGATGGGTGAAAAGCTCAATGAACATGCACTGGCCTTGCGCAGCCTCTCTCGCGACGAAGCGATTCATCGCCTCAAATCGGCCTCGGACAAGATACTGAACATCTTTGGCAGCCTAAAAGAAGAAGAGTGGGGCGGGTTTTTGGTGCCACACACCTACATGGGCCCGTTACCCACATTGTTTTATCCCGCTTTCCATGTAATGGATTACGGGGTTCATACCTGGGATATGCACTGGGGCCTTGGTGATAAAGAAGCCAAATTGGATGAGCGAACAGCCGGAGTTCTTATTCCTTACATGTTCGTTCTGATGCAGGCGACAGTCGATCAAGAGGCGGCCAAAGGGATCAATGTTACCTACGGCATTAAAGTTGATGGCGACTGGGGTGGTCAGTGGAAAGTTACGGTCAAGGATGGCCAGTTCAACTATGAAGCTGTGGATGATCTCAGCGATGTGGGGGCCGTGCTCCACTTCAAGCACCCGTCCGACATGGTACTCACGACCTTCCAACGGATTCAAGGTGGTGAGGCAAGTGGCGATCCAGACGTCATCAAAAAGGTCAGGAGCTTGTTCTTCCGCATTTAGGAGTTATGAGGGCATGCAATGCAGCAGTGGGTCGTTGAACGCGGTACACTCTGGGCCTTAGAAACACAAGGTGGACTGCCGCCGCTTTGCTCAGCGCGGATTGACGTTAGGTTTAAAGAGTTGGAACCCGGTGAAATTGATGATCTCACCGTCGTTATGAAGCTGCCTTCCCCGGAACTCATTCAACAGCGGCTTGAGCGTAACCGCCGTTGTTTTCTGCTAAGGTCCGACGGCCGGATAGTGACCTATGGCTGGGTAACGCACGGCCTTGAGTACGTGGGCGAGCTGGAGCGAACATTTCAACTGGGTAATGACGAGGCCTATATTTGGGACTGCGGCACGATTCCGGCCCAACGGGGACAGCGCTGTTACAGTGCCCTGTTGAGCCAGATCATTTACCGGCTTCAGGGTGAGGGCACGTCGCGGATTTGGATTGGGGCATCACGCCACAACAAACCATCGATCCGGGGCTTTGCCAATTCAGGTTTTCAACCGGTTATAGACCTTACCTACCGCCGGTTTTACAATCTAACCGTACTCCGGTTCCGAGAGGCTCCCACTGCTGTGTCCCATCTCGTCACGGCGGCCTACCGCATCTTGCTGAATGACCACGAGCGATGTTTTGGCCAACTGGCGCTAGGGTATAGACGCCAGTAGCGCGCATTCCGCTTTCAACCGCCGTGGCGTTACCGGGATTGCGGTTTACGACCCAGGCCGGCCGCTACAATTAAGACGCTTGAACGGATCTGTACGTAGGACGTCATTAGGCTGTGGCTCAAACCGCGCCGTTGTATCGTGCTGCGTGATAAAACCACAAAACAAGGCAAAGGAGAAAAACTATGCAGAAGATTCAAACCCAAGGTGTGCACCATATCACGCTGGTTGGTGCCACCCGGCAGGCCACAATTGACTTTTGGGAAGGCGTCCTGGGTATGCCGTTCATCTTTGAGCAACCCAACCTCGATAATCCCGATGAAAGTCACCTTTATTTTGACCCCGGTGATGGCCGATTGATTACGGTGTTTACCAATGAGTCCCGCGAAATTGACCCCAACCCTAACCCCGAGGGGATTGGCAATGTCCATCACCTAGCCTTCAATGTGTCACGGGCTACCTTTACGCAGGCGGCCAAACGGCTCGACCACCGGGGCGTCAAACATACCGGGGAAATCGACCGCGGCTTTATGCACTCCATTTATTTCCGTGATCCGCTGGGGCAGCGGATCGAACTGGCCTGCTACAAGTTTGAACCGCCGGCCGGCGTTACTCACGGCCAGGTACTGCTGGAGGCACATCGGCTGCGGGTGGCCGAAGGGGCCTATAACATTCAGGACGCCCACTTGGCGGGTGCCGTTGAACGGTTGACCAAACGTACCCAAGACTCGCTGTCCAGCGATAGAGAAGCCAAGCACGCTTACGTTCGCGAAGTAGCCGGCCCATAGCACTGTTATGCCTAAAGAGCTTTTCGTAGATAAGCCAAAACATCTTGTCATAGCAGAGTATCAAGAAGCCGCGCTAAAGGAAAACCAAGTACGGATTCAAAGCGAGTTTTCTGCTATCAAGCACGGCACCGAATTTAGTCACTTTGGTGGGAGTTCGCCGTTCAGCCAGATGCGATTTGATACGCAGCTTCGAATGTTTGTCGAGTGCTCCCCCCGCGACAATCCGGTTAGTTACAAATATCCGGGAAACATCACCATTGGTCGCATCGTTGAAGTTGGCAAAGATGTGAAAAACCTTCGGGTAGGGGATCGCGTTTATACATACGCACCGATCCGTCAGACGATAGAAAAAGATGAAAAAGAAGTGAATGTTCTTACCCCGCCTATGACTGAAGTTGACGCGGTTTGCACGGACCCGGCATTTTTTGCTCTGGCTGCCGTAAGGGATGCCGATGTCAGAGTGGGTGATCACGTTATCATATTTGGGTTGGGTGCGATTGGACTGTTTTGTGTCCAGCTGCTTCGCTTGGCCGGGTGTTTAGAAATTGTTGCCGTTGATCCCATCAAAATGCGGAGAGAGTTAGCGGAGAGATTAGGTGCGACTGTGGTGCTTGATCCAAGGTCGTGTGACATCGGATCAGAAGTTCGTCACTATCTCAAATACGGAGCAGACGTTGCGATCGAGGGAAGTGGTAGCTATCAGGCACTCCACGACGCGATGAGATCGGTTCAGATGTGTGGCCGAATTGTGACATTTGGATTTTACAAAGGAAAGGCGGCTGAACTTGCACTGGGAGAAGAATGGCACCATAATCGATTAACGCTTATCAGCAGCATGCCGGCCTGGAACAACCCGTCACGCGATCATCCCTTATGGGATCGAGAGAGATTAGAATCTTCGATAAAACAGATGTTTATAAAACGGCTGCTAACCGCGTACGATATTGTTACGCCAATAGTCTCATTTGACGAAGCCCCGAAAGCTTATATGGATATCTATGAAAACCCTGAAAATGCGATCAAACTTGGGGTTCGCTTTGGCGTATGAACATCCGGTCAGCCCCTTGACGGATTTATTCGATGTGCTGCATGGACCCGGAAAACCTTTGTATGACGAACATCGACGAAATCCGCCAATTTCCTGAAAACTAGGAGAAGAACCGTTCATGAAAATCGCTGCCGTCAACACATATGTCGTGGCAAATCCGCCGCCCCACTTCGGCGGACTTTATTGGGTCTTTCTCAAGCTGACCACCGATAACGGGGTAGAAGGAATTGGCGAGGCTTATGGGGTGCCCTTTCATCCCCGCGTCGTGGCGCTCATGATCGAAGATGTGTGCGAACGGTATGTCATCGGCGCCGACCCATTCAAAATAGAACGGTTGTGGCGCATGGTTTATTCGAGCGGCTATACCCAGCGCCCCGACACCTCTATAATGGGCATCCTCAGCGGCATTGAAATGGCCTGCTGGGATATTGTGGGCAAAGAACTCGGCAAGCCCGTTTACGAATTGTTGGGCGGACAAGTCCATGAAAAGCTCAGGTCATACACTTACCTCTATCCCAAAGAGGCCGACAAAGTGGACGTTTACACTGACCCGGATTTAGCGGCCGACAGAGCGGCAGAATATGTTAAACAAGGTTTCACCGCTGTAAAGTTTGACCCGGTCGGACCTTATACCGCATTCGATCCTAGGCAGCTGTCTTTGGAGGCGCTGGATAGGGCAGAAACGTTTGTCAAGAATATCCGACAGGCGGTCGGCAGTAAGTGCGACCTGCTTTTTGGGACCCACGGCCAGATGAGCACGTCCAGTGCCATTCGTTTAGCCAGGCGGTTGGAGAAGTTCGACCCCTTATGGCTTGAAGAACCGGTTCCGCCTGAAAACGCTGAAGAAATGGCCAGGGTGGCCCGCTCGACCAGCATTCCTATCGCTACGGGTGAGCGGCTGGCCACAAAGTATGAGTTTGCCCGGTTACTCCAAAAGCAGGCTGCCTCTATTCTACAAATGGCCCTGGGCCGGGTTGGCGGGATACTTGAAGCCAAGAAGATTGCCGGTATGGCGGAGGCGCACTACGCTCAGATCGCACCCCACCTATATTGTGGACCTATTGAAGGAGCGGCGAACATCCAACTCAGTACGTGCAGCCCTAATTTCTTGATACTGGAAGGGATACAAACCTGGGGCGGCTTCCACGCCGAGATTCTAAAAGAGCCGATCACCTGGGAAGACGGTTACATTATTCCGCCCACCAAGCCGGGCTTAGGGGTCGAGCTAAACGAAGAGGTTGCCGCCAGGTATCCCTACACCGGGCAAAGGCTTCATCTCGAGATGCTCGATCAGCCGCTCTAAGGGCCTGCTATTTACCCCATTTCTACGATTTCGCAACAGGGACTAATCAAACTTGTGGAACGTCACCCGCCACGAATAATGGCCGCGACAAACCTGATTATTCTGTTGGGCGACCCGGCATGTTTCGACGTTGCCGTCACAGTAGCCGTTGGCGGCTAACACTTCGGCCGGGATCAGTTCGTCGTGGGCGGTGAAATTGAAACTTTCCTCGCTGGTGTAGGGTGTGCCGTCGATGTGTCGCTTGGCAGTAAGGGTCATACTGTTATTCCACAGGGTAATCTCGGTGCGGCCGGGGCCGTGGCTGCCGGAACCGACCTCCACGTTGTTGAACGTGTCGCCAATAACTATGCCGTCCAGCGGTTTGCCCGGCGGCAGCCCTTGCAGCACCGTAATGTAAATGCTGTGATTGCCCACGCAGCCGCCGTTTTCGCCAATAGGCACCATAGCCTGGTAGGTCACGCAAAAATCTTTGCCGCAGCGTAATTGTTCGACCAATTCACTGGGTGGCGGGGGTGCGTCGTCGCCAGTATCTCCGGCGTCATTGCTGCCGGCTGAATTGGCTGCCTCGGCTTGCGGATTGGGCGTGGGCGTCGGCGGTGCGGCAACGATGGCAATCTTCGCCTCCGCCCCAATCAGGCTAACCAACTGGCCGTATACCCAACCTTGGGCCGAGTCCGTCTCGGCACCGGGCAGGTTGACCTGCCACCAACTGTCATCCTCGTTTCGCCCTGTTACGCTGGCCTCCTGACCCGGCGCAAATTGAGTAATTATCGGGTAGTTCAGGCCGGGGCCGGCCCGAACGTTGATGTTCGTTGGGCTGGCCTCATTAACTTTTACAATCGGGTCGGGTTCCGGCGTCGGCGTAGCCGTGGCGGTTGGAGACGGTGTTGCGGTTGGAATTACGGTATTGGTGGCCGTCGGTTCCGGTGAAGCCGTCAGCGTGAAGGTCGGCGGGGGGGCTACAGCCTCAGCCGTGGCCTGGTCGGGATCGGTTACGGCGCTCACAACTGCGGTGGTCGCAGTGGGTGGTTCGGCGGTTGGCACGGCCTCTGCACCGCAGGCGGTCAATCCAATTATTAAAACCAAAACGAAAAATGTCATCATATGGAGTTGTTTCATGATATGCCTCACTCTACTAGAAAACAGCTTGTATCTTACCTCATCAACCCCGCAGAGGTCTCTAAGATATCTGCGGTCTGAGTTAGCTCCCAAATAACTACCAGTCAAAAGCATGCTTGAGAATTATATTTACCTTGGCGGAAGCGTCAAAGTTGCTGAATTGTGATATAATGTGTCCCCATGAGCCAAGACCCGGGCATACACATCAAAATGCGCGGTGCGGGCCGCGTTGGTGGCTACGGTTTGCTTGTCGTGTTGTCCGTTTTTGCCGGGCTCGGTCTCCTCTATGACCTAAGCCTGCCGATGTTCGAAAAGCCGGATGAGCTGAAGCATTTTGCCGTCATCCAATTCATTCGAACATACCATCAACTGCCCGTCGTCGAAGCGGGCGTGTACCGCCCGTGGGACCAGGAAGGAACACAGCCGCCGCTTTACCATATCCTGGCAGCCGCGACGATTTCCTGGCTCGATCTCGGCGACTTCGCCGAGCCGCCCCGTAACCCCCATCACGCCGACGAACGCTCGTTTGTCTGGCGGGAGCGAGGCAACAATAATCTTTACCTGCATGTGCCTGGTGAAGTTTGGCGCACGGAACCGTCGCTGTTGGCAGCCCGATTGGCTCGTTGGCTGTCACTGCTGGCCGGGTTGGCCACGGTTACTTGCACGTACTATTTGGCCCGCCTCGTTTTTGAACCGGAAATCGTGCCGATACAACATAATAAATCGGAGATTCAGCGGTTCACGGATTGGCGCTGGCTGCCGTTGCTGGCAGCGGCATTGGTGGCCTTTGTCCCCCAATTTTTGCATGTCAGCACGGCCATCACCAACGATAGCCTGACGGTGACCGTAGCGGCGATCACGCTGCTCATCCTGGCTTTAATTATCAAACAAGGCGGTACAACGCGTTATGTCGTTTATTTGGGCATAAGCCTCGGTCTGGGCGCCATCACAAAACTGAGTCTGCTCTATCTCATGCCTCTAACGGGGCTCGTGCTTCTTTTCGACTTGGCCCGGCATCGATCCATTGGCCGCTTGATCATGCACGGAATTATTTTGGCCGGATTGATCGGGCTTATCTCAGGCTGGTGGTATTGGCGTAATTGGCAGCTTTATGGCGACGTGACCGCGCTGAATGCTCATCTCCTTTACCGGGGCGGTGCGCTCGATCCGCGACCCGGTTTGGCCCAAATCTGGCGAGAGGAAATAGTCGGCCTGGAGCTATCGTTTTGGGCGGCCTTTGGCGCAGGGCAAGTCCTAATAGAGCCCTGGCTCTACGCGATTTTGCGCGGGGTCAAATATGTGGTCGGTTTGGGGCTCCTATTCGGTGTTTGGCGTTTGACCAGGTACCGGGTACCGGCCGCAGGGCCTTATCGTTCAGGAACCGCGGCAAAGCTCACACCGCCGGCTTCACCTTCCGCATCAATTAACTCACGTTTGCTGGCCTACGTCCCGCGCAGCGCACAGATGCTGACGCTCAGTCTTCTTGCTCTCTGGACACTTATCATTTTCCTTGCCCTGCTGCGCTGGATGCAAATCACCCCGGCCTCGTGGGGACGACTACTCTTTCCGACGCTGCCGGCACTCGGCGTTTTAACGGCCTGGTCCCTCTCACAATTTCGCTCAACCTCGCCATCCCGCTCTACGTCTCCATCCTTGCCTACCACGTCCCACATTCTACAAGGCCCAATTAGCCCTTGTTTACTTCCCCTGGTCCTGGTCATATTCCTTTTCCTGCTCTCGCTGATCAGCCCGTTTCGCTATCTTCAGGCCGCCTATGCCAAAACGCCGCTGATCAGCGAGGATGACTTTCGTGACGATGACATTGAGCAGCTCGATTTATTCTATGGTGAGGAGGCCCTGCATCTGATCGGCTACAAAGTTGAAAAATCCTCGATCCGTCCGGGAGAATGGCTGCCGGTCACGCTGTACTGGCAAGCTACGAAACCGATTGAGAAAAACTACAGCGTCTTTGTGCATCTGCTGGATGGCACTTTTCGGGCCATTGGACAGGCCAACACCTACCCCGACGGCGGCAAATGGCCTACGTCGATGCTGGAGCCGGGCCAGGTGCTTAAGGACACTTACTTCATCTTTGTGCCGTGGCAGCTGGAGACGGCGGCTCCGCTGGTCACCCGGTTGGCGCTGGGAATTTTCGAGTTTGACGACCCGGAGCGAGCCGCCAAGCCGGCCCTTAACCGAGCGGGCCATGTCGTTGAGCCCATTGTAAGCGGAGTACCGATATTACCGCGCCAGTGGCCGGAACCAGAGCCGATCCATCCCCTTGTAGCCGACTTTGGCCGGCAAATTCGGTTAAGCGGATATGATTGGACATCGGGCCAAAATGTTAGGGCGGGTACCCAGGTTCCCATCACTTTTTATTGGCAAGCCCTGGCCGCACCTGTTAAGAATTTTAACTTGTTCATCCATCTAATAGATCCCGCTACGCAAACGCAGATGGCCGGATTTGACGCCCCGCCCGATTATCCTACCGCTTTCTGGCAGGCGGGAAACACCATTATCGACGCGCGTACCCTGTCCCTGCCTGTAGACCTGCCACCCGGCGATTATCAACTGCGGATTGGTTGGTATAATCTTGAAACCGGGACCCGGCTGGAGACTCGGGCCGGTGATGCACTTACATTGTTTACGGTTTCTGTCGTCCCCTAACGGACCATTCGCAAATT
The DNA here is from genome assembly GCA_041576335.1 of Anaerolineae bacterium. Classification (GTDB taxonomy): domain Bacteria; phylum Chloroflexota; class Anaerolineae; order 4572-78; family J111; genus JANQQF01. The sequence continues at coordinate 13,318 of JBFGLD010000017.1, forward strand.
TGAGTTATGTCAAGCATCTGTGGTACAATTCGGTAATTCATTTTAGAAATCTATTGAACCAATGGAACAGCTCAAGAAAATTTGGCTTTTTGGACTCTTGGTATTGGTCGGCTGCTGGCTGATAACGCAGACCGAGCAATCTGTACCTAATCGAAGGCCGGGCGGTAAGCCGGCAATGACCTATGAAGCGATGTTCCGGGAAATCGCTCGCGAATATGGCCTGGACTGGCGTCTGCTGGCCCGGCAGGCCTACCGCGAAAGTAGCCTGGATCCGTTGGCGCTCGGCGAAGACGACGATATGGGGCTGATGCAAATTCTGCCCTCTACCTGGGATGAATGGGCCCCGAAGGTTGGCGTATCAGACCCGTTTGATCCCTACAGCAACGTGCTGGTCGGAGCGGCTTATTTGGCCTATCTCCGCGAGTATTTCCATGCTCAGGGTTACCCGGAACCACATTGGATGCTGATTGCCTATAACTGGGGCCCCTACAACGTTGACCAACTGCTTCGGAACGGCGGCGATTGGAACCAGGTTCCCCCCTTGCAGCGCCAATACGCTCTCGATATTCTGCGTACCTCGGCGAACACCACGTTCACTTGGGAGACAATTCAGGCAGAGCTGGCCGTTAAGACCTCGGAGCCTCGTTAGCTACCCTTTTTCTTACAGGCCCCGTTCGCCCCGCACATAGGGGGTGCCCAATGCTGCCGGAGCGCCCAGACGTTTGCGGATAGCTTCGCGGGAAGAAAAAACCAGGGCGACGATGGTAAACAGGTACGGTATCATCTCCAGCCACACCCCCAAAATCGGGTTGCTGGCAAACGGTAACCAGGGAAGCGCCTGCAAATCCAGGGGTAGTCGGCGCAGCGCGCCGAAGATATAGGCCCCGCTTATCAGAGCTACGGCTATAAACGTTGCCCCAAACTAGGTAATCGCCTTAATCTCGGGCGAAATACTGCCCGGTTCATTCATATTTTTTCAACCGTAGTTCCATGGCCGGCGCACTGTCCGGACAGGCGGACGTGAATTCGTTAGACGTCTGCACCGGAGCCGGCACCTGCGACCGGTCTATGCGGCTAAAACCAAATTTTGGAAAAAAGCTATCTGCCGTTTCCGTCAGAAGATAAACATTGCGCACGCCATGGTGCCGGGCCAACTCTAAGGCGGCCCGGGTTAAGCGTTGACCCAACCCGTGGCCCCGCCACGCCGGCGCGACGGCCACAGACCGAAGCAGCGCTGCCGTTCCATATAGTTCGAGCGCGGCACTACCGATCACCTCTTGGTCTTCTCGAGCAACTATAGCAGTCGTTAGGTGCTCACTTAACCCCTCGTGCGGCAGCCTGCTTTGGGTAAGCAAGTTTAAGATAGCAGCGAGATCAGACCTACTTGCCGGCTCAATGCGTATCGATACCCCGGCCGTATTTTCAAAATTATTACCGTGAGTCATTGATAACCCCTCCAAGGCTGTAGTGGAGCGGTCGCAATTATAGCCAACATTACGGGTATTTGGCAATAAGCGTCCATCTGGCCGGAACAATAGCGAATTGACGGCAAAAATCCGCATTTTGAAGTATACTCAATCCAGACAACTCTCTTTTCCTATTCCGTTGATTCTTACTGGCAATAACACTAAAAAAATAAAAGCGCAAGGAGAATTCTCGCGCTTTGTTGATGATCTGTTAGGTTTGCTGAACAGGGCTTAATAGCGCCGCCGCTCGCCTCCACGGGAGGGGCCACCGCGGCCGCCACCGCCTCGGTCGCCGCGACCTCTGCCTCCCCCAGATGACCGGTCACGGGGGGGCCGCGCTTCACTCACTGTGATGGAACGCTGGTTGAGTTCATAATTATTGAAACGCCCAATGGCCTCTTCGGCGGCCTGGTCAGTTTCCATCTCGACAAAGCCGAAGCCTTTGGATCGGCCTGTCATGCGATCCGTAATCACGGTTACTGAAGTTACAGGGCCAACTTCAATAAACAGCTTCCGCAGTTCATCTTCAGTTGTGGCATAACTCAGATTACCAACGTAAAGTTTCTTAGCCATTGAAATTTCCTTTCAAATCAATTCAGCAAACTACAGGGCTACCACGTTGCTAGCTTGTAACCCCTTGGGACCATGCTCGATGGTAAACTCAACACGCTGCCCTTCATCTAGTGAGCGATATCCCTCCGATTGAACCGCAGAGTAATGCACAAAGACATCTTCGCCACCCTCGCGTGCAATAAAGCCGTAGCCTTTTCCAGCGTTGAACCACTTGACGGTGCCTTGAACTCGTTCTGACATGATACTGTATTTCTACTCCTTGTTTAACTGTTAATGAATAATGAAATAGATCATAGGTCAAAAAAATCATCTGTAGGAAAAACGACCGCCAGTTTTTGGGCGGTCGCTTCAAAACCGAACAGTTACTTTTTCTATCCTAATATTCACTACTATACCCAGTTAATCCATTTCTGTCAATTTTAGGGTAAGGTCCGAGTGTGTCCCAGATTTTAGGCGAGTTTCAGTCATGCCAGACTGGCCCAGTCTTCAAGAGAAATGTATCGGCGTAAAAGAACGCTTATTTCCAGACTGGGCCACTCTTTTCCAAAAATTTAGGACAGCCCCATAAGGTCCGGGCTAGATTGCTAGTTCAAATATTGACTTTTTCTCTGCTCTCTGCGTAGCACAGCTTCTTCGATTACAACCATCCTTCGCGAGTGGTACGCCGGGCGACTGCCGACGGTATCTTATGGACATAACCATTGGCCTAAGTACAACTACGGTCCGGAGCTACTAGTCCGATCGTGACCCACCGGCAGCTCGATCCAAAAAATACTGCCCTGGCCTGGCGTACTATCAACCCACACCCGGCCGCCGTGAGCTTCAATCACCGCCTTGACCAAAAATAGCCCCAGGCCGGTGCCGGGAGCCTGGCGGGTCAGCCGATTGTCCACCCGATGAAAACGGTCGAAAATGCGCTCCTGCTCAGCCGGGGGAATGCCAATACCTTCATCGCTGACGTAGAGCCGAACGGTGTTGTTCGGGCCCGTGCGGCCGCCAACTTTGATCAGGCCTCCTTCGGGACTGTATTTGATAGCGTTGCCGATCAGGTTGGTCAACACCTCCCGCAGCCGTTCAAAATCCCCCCGGAACGGTGGAAAATTGTCGGGGAAATCAACCTCAAAATCGTGGCTGTCGGTGGTCGCCTGCAAATTCTCGACAGCAGTCCGGGCCATATCTGCCAAATCAAGATAACTCAACCGCAAGTTGATGCCGCCGGCCTGCAGCCGGCTAGCCTCGAGCAAGTTCGTAATCAATTTGTCCAGGCGGTCCGCTTCCTCTTCGATAACGGCCAGCCCGTCGGCTAACGTTTCCCGATCCCAGTCGGCGTCCTCCCGGGCCAGAGTGCCGGCATACCCTTTGATAATGCTGACGGGCGTTTTTAACTCGTGAGAGATGATCGACAGCAGCGTCTGCTTTAGTTCTTCGGCTTCACGAA
>JBFGLD010000018.1:0-15854 GCA_041576335.1 Anaerolineae bacterium
CGCTGCTGCTTACAGCGGCTAAGAATGGCGGCGTGGTGTTGGGTGCGTTTGACGAGGTGTCCGGGCAGATGGTCGGATTTCTGTTTAGTTTTTTGGGCCGCGAAGCCGGTGGCCCGTTCAAGTTGTGCTCGCAGGTGATGGGGGTTCATGAAGCTTGGCGCGGGCAAGGTATCGCCGAAGGGCTCAAGCAAATTCAGCGTCAGCGAACGATAGGGCTGGGGCTGCCTCTCATTACCTGGACTTTCGATCCGCTTGAAGCGCCGAATGCCTATCTTAATTTGCATAAGCTTAGAGCGATCAGCCGGACGTATTGGCGCGACGTGTACGGCAGCAATTTCGGAGCGCTGAATGCCGGCTTGCCGACAGACCGTCTGCTGATGGAGTGGTGGGTCGATGGAATTTGGCTGGCGCAAGCAGGCGGGCTTGAAGGTGATATTGCTGACGGGGCTCCGGCGATTTTTGAAACTACGGGAAGCGGCGCCGGCCTGGAAATCGTGCAAGTTAACTTGGCGCTTGATGCTGATGTGCTGTATCTTGAAATTCCTGCCGATATTCAGCCTGTTAAAAGGGGCGATTTGGCGCTGGCTGCCGATTGGCGCCTCAAAGTACGTCACGCATTGGAAGTTTATTTTGCGAGAGGCTACATTGCCGTCGATTTTGTCTCTTTACAGCTGCAGGGTGAACGGCGCAACCGGTATGTATTGCAGAAGGCTACCCCTGAACTGCTTGAAAAAATTGGAGTGATTATGGCCTAATATGGCGCAGAGCTGCTTGCGCGGCAAAATAGCCACACATGCCGTGCACACCCCCGCCCGGTGGGGTAGACGAGGAGCACAGAAACAGGCGCTTGAGCGGGGTTGTATAGGGAACCAGCCGGACTGCAGGCCGGGTGAAAAGCTGGCGCAGGTCCTGGACGCCGCCGTTAATGTCACCGCCGATGTAGTTTGCATTGTACTGCTCAAATTGAACTGGTGATCTTTCACTGCGGGCAATGATGCGATCGCGAAAGCCCGGAGCAAATCGTTCGATTTGAGCCTCTATTCGCTCGGTCATGTTGAGGCGGGAGCCGTTAGGAACGTGGCAATAAGCCCAGACTGTCTGTTTTCCTGCCGGCGCACGGGTTTGGTCGAATAGGCTTTGTTGAGCTACCAGTACGTAAGGTTTTTCCGGATGCTCGCCTTGCCAGACTGCCTGCTCGGCGGCAGCAATCTCGGGCAGCGTACCACCCAGGTGTACGGTCCCGGCCCGCCGGCAGTCAGCCGCCAGCCACGGGATCGGGGCGTCGAGTGCTAAGTCAATCTTGAACACGCCCGGGCCGTAGCGATAACCCTCGAGCTGGCGGCGATATCCAGCCGGAAAATGATGACCGGCGATTCGCAGTAACTGTCGGGGCGTTATATCAAACAGAACGGCGCGAGCCGCCGGCAGTTCATCAACAGACTTGACCGGAAAACCGGTGACGATTTCACCGCCAAGCGACTGAAAGTAACATCCCAGCGCATCGGCGATATGCTGAGAGCCGCCCCGGGCCAGTGGCCAGCCTACGGCGTGCCCCAGAATGCCGAGCACCAAGCCGAAGGCAGATGTGGGTGACTGATCAAGCGGCAGGATGGCATGTGCAGCCATTCCGGCAAATAGTGCTCGAGCGCGTGCACCGGTAAATAAGCCTTCGGCCAGTCCGCGCGCGGAGCGAACTGCCAATAAACCGAAGCGAACCAGCGCCAGTGGGTGGCGCGGAATACGCAGCGGACCAAGTATATCGAGCGCCAATTTGTCCCAGTCAGCTACGAGTGGGGCCATCAGCTCCCGATAGGCATTTGCATCGGGGCCAAGCCGCTCGCTTGTTGCGTCGATGGAGCGCTCGAGTACAATCGCCGTACCGTCGTCGAACGGATGGGCCAGAGGAACGGATGGATGAATCCACTCCAGGCCATACTCGGCCAGTGGCAATGACTCAAACAAGGGCGAGCTGATCCCAAGAGGATGGATTGCGGAGCAAATATCGTGGATGAAGCCGGGCAGGGTTAGCTCGGCCGAACGAAGTCCGCCGCCAACCGTTTCCTTGGCCTCGATCAATTGTACAGAGCAGCCGGCCTGGGCCAGGGTAATGGCTGCGGCCAGCCCGTTTGGGCCAGAGCCGACCACCACCGCATCGTATCTCGTAGACTCAAGCATATTCTTTACCGATGAACAGTTGGCACAGGGCGCTGCCGCCACTTAAATTAACAGTATCGTTTGACCTTAGCACCCTGCCAAATTCATGACGAGCAATATCTGGGCCATAGAATGTTAAATTTTTATCGCGTAGGATCGGCTGTTACCGACATAATCTATTGAAGCACTAATGACTTTTGCGGGAATGGTGGTGCCTTATTTGTGGGCGCTGAGTATGTCAAATCTATCATGGGTTCGCTGCCTTGTCAACACGCAGCCGGTCAGAAAAATGTCATTATTTCGAATAATTTCTATATCTGCAAAAATTAGGGGCAGTTCCCTTAATCTCCTCGTTCAGTGTGGTTTTTTGTTTTTAAGCTTGAGCGCCTGCCAAACCGGCCGGCCGCTTCAATGGCGCTGGGAACGGGCTGAAGCGGGTCTGCCGCGCCAGGCGATTATCACCAGTGTCGCGGCCGATCCTACTGATCCTGACCGCCTGTGGGTCGGGTATTACGCTCCCGGTGGTCTGGCAACCAGTCTCGACGGTGGGCAGACGTGGGCGGCCGGTGCGGCCGGCTTAGGCGACAATCCTGTGTTCGATTTGATGTCAACCTTCTCTTCAGAGCGAGATCAAGAAAGATTGGCGTTGTGGGCCGCAACGCGTGATGGACTGCTGCGCAGCCCGGATGCGGGGGTCAGCTGGCAGCGAGTGAACGACGGGTTACCATCGGTCACTGCCTTTGATCTGGCCATTGATGCGGCCGGGCGGCTCTACGTTGGGCTTGACAATGCCGGCGTATATGCTCAAACCGAGGACGGGTGGAGATCGCTTACTCCGGCACCGCTCCAGCCGCCGGCAGGGGATGCGGTGGGCGGCGAACTATTGGCGTCGGCAGCCGTCCTCTCGTTGGCGGTTTCAGCCGACGGCCAACAGCTTTACGCCGGCACAGCGGCTCAAGGTGTGTTTGCCAGTCCGGATGGGGGACGCACCTGGCTGGCTCATTATCCCGGCGAATACGCGCCTAACGTGGCGCTAAATCCAACCAAGCCAACCGAAGCGGTAACCAGTCTTCGGTCCCGGCTTATACGAACCCGGGACGGCGGCCAATCCTGGCACGCTCTTTCGGTTCCGTGGAGCCAAGATGAAGTTGTCTCGCTGCTGTGGCTGCCGGACGGTACGTTGGGGGCAGGCACCGGTAAAGGACGGCTCTATCGCAGCAGCGACGGCGGCAGCGCTTGGGTTGAAGGCGGTGAGGGACTGTCGGTAAGCGGCGGGGTGTTGGCCTTGGGAGTGACCCCAGCCCAGCAGTTCCTGGCGGGAACCTGGACAGGCGTATACGGCAGCAGTAACGGTGGCGAAACGTGGGCCGAGCTTGCCCCATCGTTAGGCGTGCCGCATGCTAATACCCTGCTTTCCGGCGAGGCCACATTGCTGCTCGGCACGCGGACAGGTTTGTTCAAATGGGTGCCGGATGCCGTGGCTTGGGAGCCTGCCCCGGCCCACTTTCCCCCGGGCGGCATCCAGTCACTTGCCGCCGATCTGCACGATCCCCAAATACTCTATGCCGGCACTGCCGGGGATGGCCTTTATCGCAGCGACAATGCCGGCCTGACCTGGCAGCGGTTGCCCTCGTTGGGCGTTGGCATTCCGGCCATGGCGATTGATCCGGGCAACGGTAAACATCTATATATTTTGGCTGCCTGGGAACGGGTTTATGAAAGTAAAGACGGCGGGCAAACCTGGCAAGCGAATTGGAATGGTTTGGGCGATACCCTTGAAACGGTTAGCGTCGCAGTGGATAACCTTAAAACCGGCGGTTCGATTGTCTTCGTCGGTGCCGAAACGGGCCTCTATCGCAGTCGTAATCATGGGGATTGGGAATCGGTCGCCCGGTCGTTGTTGGGTCAATCAGTGTTAGCCTTAATGATCCAACCAATTCCGCCGGAGTCACCAGGCGACTCAATGCTCTACCTTGGAACCACCCGGGGAGCTTATCGCAGCCTGGATGCGGGCAAGACGGTCCAATCCTGCACTCACGCCACGCTGGGGTGGGGCTGCGGTCTGGAAAATATCTCAGTGACGGCCTTCCTGGCCAATCCCGAAGATCCCCTGCAGCTGTTTGCCGGGACGGCTTACGAAGGAATATTTCAATCCTCGGATGGAGGCCATACCTGGCAGCCTATCGGCCCGACCGGCCTCGTCGAAGATGTCGTCGAAGATTTGGCCTGGGGACCCGACGGCGAATTATTTATCGCCGCAGCTAGCGGCGTCTGGCGAGGCAAAACACGCCAGTGAAGTTTCGATTTAGGGTTTGCAGCTTGCGCTCATTCAAAGTCGTGCTACGTTCTACCTTACACGCTTCACGTTTTGAATTTCTAATCTGCTTTATGGTGTTATTGTTTACGGGCTGCAATAACCCGAAACTCGCCCCCCGGCTCGCGGCGCATACTTTGCGGGCTGACGACCAGGTCTTGATGATGGCTCAGGCAGCAGCATTTGACACGATCGTGCAGGTGTTTCCCTGGCGCGAGATTGAACCGACCCAGAATCAGTTTCATTGGCAAATGCCCGACCAAATTGTGGCCGCGGCTGAGTATTATGGCTTGGATTTGGTCGTGCGGCTGGATCAGCACCCGGCCTGGGCCAGTGAGGTTGATCTTGCGCTTAATGCCCCACCCGATAAGCCGGAGGATTATCGCGACTTTGTGCAGCGGGTTGCTGCCCGCTATCGAGGGCGAGTTAAGGCCTACATCATTTGGAATGAACCAAATCTGGCAATCGAATGGGGTGGCGAGCGACCTGACCCGGTCGCCTTCACCGAGTTACTCAGGGTGGGCTACAAAGCAGTCAAGCAGAGCGATCCCCAAGCCTTGGTCGTCTCGCCCGGGTTAGCCCCAACCAATAGTAACGACGAGCTTACCGTCGACGATCGTTTGTTTTTGCGAGAAATCTATCGGGCGGAGGCAGCGCCTTATTTTGATGTATTGGGGGCGCATCCATACAGCTTTGGTCTGGCCCCCGGCGCGCCCCAGCGCGATGCCGAGCATCCCGCCTTTAGCCGGTTAGTTGAGTTAAGAAAAATCATGGCAGACAATGACGATACGCACAAGCCGGTTTGGATTACGGAAATGGGCTGGACCGTTGATCCTCCGCCGGAGCAGGCTGATATCAAGGTCACGCTGGAGCAGCAGGCCGCCTACCTGGTTGAGGCCCTGGAAATTATTCGGCGAGATTGGCCGTGGGTAGAACTGGTGACGGTTTGGAATCTGTCACAGTCCGATCCGGGTGATCCGTTTGGTGGCTACAGCCTGCTGGATTATGCAGGTGCGCCGCGCCCGGCCTACGATGCGTGGCGGAAGGCTGCCGGCAGCGGCGTTGAACTCGGCTTGGCCTCGGCCGGCAAAGCCGTCCAGCACAACTCGATTTCCATCTTGGCCGAGGACGTCACAATCCACCTGGGCGACACTGATTTGCAGCCGCCGTGGTGGCCACTCTTTGCCGGCCGCAAGCCGAGCCTTAGCTGGACAGGTGGATTCTACCTGGTCGATCCAGGCTCTGGAAATTGGGAACTGCAACTGGAGTTAATGCAGCAAAATGAAATTGGGGTCACTGCGGCCGTCAACGGCGTTCCCCTCGTGCCGGATTTGCCCCAACAGGATCTTACGCGCCGCTGGCTTACGGTGCGCCGCCCGGTGCCGGTTAGCCTGTTGCGTCCCGGATATAATGAGTTGACCATTACCACCGTGCGCCTGCTGCCTGATGCGCAGCACGATGAGTTTGTGTGGGATGATTTTCAGGTGAGGAATATACGCTTAGCGCGTCGCTAACAAAATAAAATCATCGACTTCCTGAAGCAGACTCCAGTGAAAGCTCACCGGCGGTACTTTCACATTTGTGTATTTCTCAAACCAAATTCAAATCTTGGCGTGTTACAATAATGACGGCTGCCGGGGTTGACAGATTGGAACCGGCGTTAAACCGCCTTGCCTATTCCCGGGCAGCGGCCGGTAAAGGAATAGAGAGCTACACAACTAATTAATTACGGAGAAGCGTACTTGACCTACAATAGAGCTGATACTCATATCCACACCACCTATAGTGATGGCTTGATGTCGCCGAAAGAAACGGTTGATTTTATTGCCACCCAAACTGAACTGAGTGTGATTGCGGTTACTGATCACGACACTTCTGAGGGTGCTTTTGTGGCCCAGGCCTATGCCCGGCGTTATGCACCTCGCTTGGACGTGATTATCGGCCAAGAAATTTCGACCGGCGACGGAGACGTAGTCGGTCTATTTTTGAAAGGGAATCTGCCCTCGTTTGACACAGCGGCTGAGGCGATCCAGGCCATTCACGCCCAAAATGGCCTGGCTATTGCCGTGCATCCTTTCAGCGGCTGGGCAACGTTCAACAATATGAACGGGGTCGGCTCGAAAATATTCCATCTTCCCTTTGATGCGGTTGAGGTGCGCAATGGGTTCCCGACCAACATGCTCAGCAACCCTCTGGCGACCTGGCTCAATCGAACCCGCGGCCAATCCTTGCCTGAGCTGGGCGGCAGCGACTCCCACGTGCCGTTCACCGTCGGGCAGCCGTTCACGTATTTCCCCGGCCGTACGGCTGCGGATTTGCGCCGGGCGATAATTAATAATCAAGTTTGGGCCGGAGGCACGTTCTGGTCCCTTTGGAGCTTAGTCCGCTTAATCCCCGTGCTGATGAGGCGCGGTTTACCCCACCAACAGCATGCCCGTTCGAAATTAAGAGTGACTGAAAGGCGCTTTGGCCCTTAGGCTTACCCGCGAGTCGATGAGAGTTTGGCTATCGCGGCGGAAATTAATGTTTGTCAAGGCTGAAATTAGGCCTTAAGAAACGTTATGATTTTACTGGCTGGGTGTAGCGTGGGTGTCAGTCCCGGGCGAAAATAACAATTTCGCCCATCAACAGGCTGCTTTGATACAGCACCCGAATCCCCCCCTCGTTTTTGGTCGGGTCAATTGCGCCGTTGCCGTCCAAATCGGTGCCGTTTAAGACCTGGTCTAATAGCTTCGACACGTCATCGGCAAACGGCTGAGCCTCGACAGCCGTATCAGCAGCAAAAATCTGTAAAGCTCGTTCGATGGCCTGCTCGAGTGAGTTCAAGTGATTGGAGCCGGTATTCAAGATTCGATCGACACTCTGCTGCCGATTACTTGACCCTGTTGGGATTTCGGCAGCGCTTTGCACCTGTTCAATCGCGTTCTCCAAATAAGGGCGCACCCCGAAGCCGTCACCCGGATTTTGGCCCAGGCCGTCGCCGTCGAGGTCGCCATAGTGAGGTCCTTCCTTTCCTTCGAGGATGTTGACCACGTGTTCGGCGTGACGGCGGGCTCCGTCAAGATTACCGGCAGCCAGAGCTTCTTGGGCAAAACCCGCGTGGCTGATGGCGACCAGAAGCTGCTCTTCCGCCCCTGGCAAAAAGCCTTTTTGATTGGCCGGCTCCTCAAAGGTGACCTGTCGCAGGTGCTGCAAGAACTCTGACGGCAATGAACCGCTAAAGGCAATCTCGTTTGAAAGGGCCGGATCCGGGTCGTTATCAGGCTCAATACTGACAATCGCTTGGCTGTATGTGCCCAATAAGTTCTGCTCCGTACTGCCTTCGGCCCTAATTCGGCCATTGTTGACGACCAGCTGGCCAACCAGATTGAGGGTTGCCTCGTTATTGTCGTCGGCCAGCCAGAGCTCGTAATGGCTGCCGGCCGGTGGCGAACTGATCCCCTCCATATCCAAAATAAAGTTACCGGCTCTCACCGTCTCACTATCTGCGAAGCGGAGGAAACCGACCGCCAGTTCGTCAAGGCCAGCAAGCGTATTGGGGGATGAGGCGTCCGGCGAAGCAGCCGTAGGATCTGCAGCCAAGGCCGGGCCCTGGTCAGCCGTTCCTGATTGTCGACCGAATATCAACCAAAGTATAATTAAAACAGCGACCAGCAAAATCCCGCCGCCGGCTGCGGCTAATAGAAGCAGCTGTTTGAGTACCGAGGATTCCTGCTTTTGTTTGGCCGGAATTGGCCTGAGAGATGCTGACCGGGAAACAACGGTCTGGTCCGCATCATCAAGCGGGCTAAGATCGAGGGTCGAATTTTCGTCAAGTAGCACTTGTACCTGCCGAACGGCCTGTTTAAATTCAGCGGCACTCTCGAATCGATTGCGCGGCTCTTTAGCCAGGGCTTTGAATAAAAGCTTTTCGACCGGTTCGGGCAAATCGGGCTTATACTTGCGGGGCGAAGGCAGGGGTTCGCTGGCCTGTTTGAGGATGATAGATACAGGCGTATCGCCGGTGTACGGTGTTCTACCGGTTACCATTTCATACAGCACCACGCCCAGGCTGTAAATGTCTGTTCGCTCATCAACATGCTCAGCCCGAGCCGCTTCGGGGCTCATATAGGCCGGTGTGCCGATGAGCGTACCGCTAAGCGTGAGACCCGCATCGTCGAGCAAGCGCGCCATCCCAAAATCGGTCAGGACAACCCGCGCATGGCTGTCGTCGATAAACATCACGTTTCCCGGCTTGATGTCCCGATGAATTACGCCCCGCCGATGGGCATAATCCACCGCATCAACCAACTGCACGCAAATTGAGAGGGCCTCGTCGACCGGCAGCGCTTTTACCTTCTGAAGATAATCGCCGAGTGTATCGCCCTGGATGTAATCCATAACGATGTAATAAATGCCGTTTTCAACGTCAAAATCGATGACGTGCAGGATATGGGCGTGCTGTAACTGGCCAATACTTTTGGCCTCGCGCTTAAAGCGCGACACAAAGTCGGGAGAGTTAGCCAAATGGCGATGCATCAATTTGATGGCTACGAAACGGTCTAAGCCGGGTTGGTGGGCTTTGTATACTTCGGCCATCCCGCCGTGCCCCAGATTCTCGATTAATTCATACTTGCCAAATTTACGGCCGGTTAAATCCATCGTTCCTTACCATTTTACCTTGCCAAGGTAGCTGCTGAACGAAAAACATGTCCTCATTTTACCACTTTTTAGAAAGAAGGCATAGTCGGAAAATAAGGCTGGGTGCGTCCAGAATTTTAGGTGAATAAGGTGACAGTGACTTCCAATGAGTCGTAACGCTAAATCAAATTGTAGGTCCAACTGACCGGTCGGCCGTTCTCATATGGCATCACTCCATGAAAGTGGCGACGGTCAGCGCTAAACACAAGCGGCAGAAAGTAGCGGTCGCCCGCCCATAGGGGTAAGTCAAGAACCCGGTCGACCGGAATCCAAGATAGGGACCCCTCTTCATTTTCGGTGAAAGGCGCGCCCCGGAAGCGGTCAATGCGAAAAATAAAGCCAAACCAATCTTCGCCCTCGCGCCCAAAGCCGGGCCAGCTAATCGTGCCGCGCAGCAAAATTTCCTCACACTCAAGGCCGGCTTCTTCGCGGATTTCTCGCCGCAGCCCGGTAATAATGTCTTCGTCACGATGTAGTTTTCCACCGAGGCCATTATATTTGCCCAGATGGTGGTCGTCGTCTCGGCTGTTGCGATGGATCAATAACGTCTTTTTGCTATCAGGTGACATAATGTAGCCAAGGGTAGCCAAAATAGGCGTGTAAGCCATTTGAAATCTCCGGAGGTATTGGTTTTGGAAAGAGTGGTTCGTGCTGGTGCGCACCACCGGTCCCCTGTTCCCAACCTGCGACTATCTAATCCTTATCTACCGAGAAGTATAAAACGCGAGGCGTTAAATGAAAAATATGTGTTCAAATCATAATTTGGGATAAGTGGCCGGCTCCCAAAATTTCGGGCTGACCCTTCGGAATCTAGCGAGCTTTGCCTTTCGGCTGCGGGTACGGTAAAATGCAGGGCATTGATGAGCCTTGATATTAAAAAATTTTGGTGCCTATGATGGCTCTTTCACCTACAAAACAAGCCGGGTTGAACCCCTGGCTGTGGCTGTTGCCGCTGTTGCTCATCGGGTTTTGGCTACGGTTTACTTTTTTGCTCGGCAATGTATATTACGGCGACGAGTTTATCAGTATGCTGGCCGCCAAAATGGTGGCCGAGCGGGGACTGCCCATCTTCCCCTCCGGCCTCTTTTACGACCATGGGCTGCTGTATTCGATGACGGCCGGAGCTTTTGTGGCTCTACTCGGTTTTAGTGAGCAGGTAGCACGCTGGCCGGTTCTGCTGGTCAGCGTGTTCACGATTGCCGTCTATTTTGCGGTAGCCAGGCGGCTGTTCAACTGTCAGACAACAGGGATTATTGCCGCAATCTTAATCACCTTTGACACGACGGCGATGAAGTGGGGCGTCTGGGCTCGCATGTACGGGCTGGCCCACCTCTTCGTTCTACTGGCCGTTGCCTGGCTGTTGCTCGCGACACTTAGAAATTCTAGCCGGCAAGGACGGAGTCTATTTTTGCTTTTTTTGGCCGGGATGTTGTTTTCACACTCCCTTACCTTTCTGCTCTTGCCGCCGCTGGCCCTACTCTTGCTGGTCTTTAGCTTCAGCTATCAACGCCGGTGGTTTTCAAGTCCGGGGCTGTGGCTGCAGGCCATACTTGGTGCAGCGATTATTGCAGCGGCCCTGTGGCTGGTGGCTAATGGCCACGTCGGCAGCACCGTGTCCCTGCAAGACCGCGATGAGGCAGTGCTTTCGTTGCCGACCGGCCTGAGATTTCTGCGCGACTTCTTCTTGATCACCTTTTCAGAGGACAACTACGATTCGCTATTCGACTATTTCCAAACACCCGCCTACGGCTGGCTGCTCTATCTTATTGGAGTTACGTTGCTGTTGGTTGTCTACCGGATAGCGCGGCGTCGGGCAACTTTTGCCGACGTGGCATTTTTGTTCCTCGTGTTTCTGCTGCTTTTCGTTATTTTCGAGATGGGTACGCTGCTCACCGGAGAGTGGCGACAGAGTCGCTACATGTTTTTTCTGGGATTGCCCGCGTTTATACTGCTGGCTGCCGAGAGCTTATCGCGGCTGCTGCGCGGATTTGCCACTGTCTTAACAAAATTGGCGGGACCTTTTCGGCAGCAAGCATGGCTGGAAGCTGCTGTGCCGCTGCTGGTATTGATGCCCATTGCTGCAGCGTGGGGTCGGCCTAGCTGGGAATTAGCCCGAGTGCGGGCTACCGGCGATTACGATACGGCTTACGACTTCGTGCGTCAGAACTGGCAGCCCGGCGATCGCATTATGACCGAACATCCCGCTGCCGCATATCTTTATATGGAGCAAACGGATTACTACGCCAATCAAACCTCGGCCAAGGTTCTGGGTGATGAAGAAGAGGAATTTGCGCCGGTTGACCGCTATACCGGCAGCCCATTGATCGGCACGGTAGAGGCACTCAATGCGGCCCTGGCCCCCGGACACCGGGTCTGGCTGGTGGTAGGCGACAAACATCTGAGCCGGTACTATGACAATCTTTTCCGGCAGCAAATTTTCGCCCAAATGGATTTTGTCTATCAGGCAGGGACCAAATACGTTTTGTTGAGCCGTCCGTATCCCGTACCCATAGCGCCTGAGCCGGGAAGCGTGGTTGAGGGTAATTTCGACAATCGAATTCTTCTAGGTGGCTACAGTCTAGAACTGACCGCCGTTACTCCCGACGGGACGAGTCTATTAGGGCTGTATTGGCGACTTATCGGCGATCCGCCGGCGCGGCCGGTTAAGGTTTTTGTCCAGCTGCGCGACGGACAAGGCCAGACAATTGCCCAGGCCGATCACTTCTTCTACGATGGGCTGTTTAACAGCGGTCATTGGCAAGCCCTGCGCGAGCAGGAAGATTGGCTGCGCGATACGGCTGAGCTGCGCCTGCCGCTGCCTCTAAGTCCCGATCGAGGGCCGTACCGAATCTACGTTGGTTTTTACGATCCGGATACATTCGAACGGATGCCTCTAATCAATGACGTCAGCGGCGAAGCCGCAGTAGTCATTGACTTATCGGCATTGCTGGCCGAAGGACACGTGTCCGCCCTGGAACAGTAAGCAGGGCGAATTAGCGGTTCTGCCCGCCGGTAAGTCACCGCTCAAGGCCGCTTGCCGCTTCGTCGCCAGCCAATCATTACCCCCAGCAGCGACAGCAGCATTAACCCCGATACACAATTTGAAGTGTCAATTCGCCCCGTCGTGCTTTCATCGCCGGTTGCTTGTTCCGCTTCAGATGCAGTTGGCGGTGACGTCTCATCGGCGGCATCCTTTACTTCAATCGTTACCGGTTCGGAGGTCGTGCCGCCCAGACTAAAGGTAACTTGATATGCTCCGGCCTTTTCAAAAACATAATTGGCGGTGTACCGGCGCTGAATAGTAACACCTTCTTGCCAGGGCGCGCAGCCGGGAACGGAACTCTGGCTGATCCCATCCCCAAAGTCGAACGTACTTTCCACGCAGTAATAATCTTGGTTGTCGTCCGGACCGCCAATCAATTCTCCGCTTAGGTTGACCACGAGCGGGACGACGCCTTCAACCGCGTCAGCGCTGAGGATCGCATAAATCTCTCCGGCCGTAGCTGGAATTGAAGAAGTCACGGGTTCAGCCGTAGACGGAGACGAACTCTTATCGGATTGACTCTCAGCCTCTGCCTCAGTGCCGGCACCTAGAGGTTCAGGAAGATCCTCGACCTCACCTTCTACCGTTTCATAGGCAATGCCGTCGACGACGACTATGACCCGCGGCCCCAGGGCGAAAAATTTGCCCACCTCGGGCCGGCTGGTCAAAAACTCCAGAAACTGGTTGGATGGAAAGGGCAGCGGCGTGGTTGTCATGCGGCTGGAGTCGAAGGTCGTGTCGGTCCAGACGGCGTCTCTGAGGACAAAGGCTTTGTCGCCTACGGCGGTGACCGGGGCGATCCCGGCCAGGCTCTCACCAGCCCCGCCCAGACCGGAGGTTGCGGTTGCCGCAGGAAGCGGCGCGGCCATGTCAGCCTCGGCCAGTGCGTTCTGGGTAACGGCTTTGCTGACGGCATCACCGCCGGAAACCTCGGCGGGTGGAGCTGCCGCCGTCTCGGCGAATTCTTCTTCGGCCAGCCGCGACCGGCCCTCTTGGCTGAGAGCCATGTCCGGCTCTTCGACCAGGAAGGAAGTGTAGGGCGTGATAATGCCGTAGCGAACACTGAGATTGACGACTTCGTCGATCGTTTCCCGATTTTCACCGTGAAGTCGGATTTGGTTGAGCAGGTGGCCGACTTTGCGGGTGGCCCACAGCCGGGGAATAAACTCGGCACTCCGGGTGTTTTGGCGATCGGTGGCAAAGGTCAGGTCGTCGAAGCGAAAAGTGCGTTCACGGCCGTTGATCTGGCCGGTCAAGGTTAACGCCGCCGGACCACCGTCGCGATAGCGTCCGGCGATAACGAGTTGGGTGCCGGCAAAAAGGTCGGGCAGGGGGAAGGGGTAGGTGTCTTCGATGCGAATACCGGCTACGTCAAGCGAGATGTCGGCCAGAACCGGGGTGCTGACTTTCGCATAGAAATTACTTACCTGTTCGTCAACTCGTTCGCCGGGGCGGACGTAGGCGCTCGTTCCGCGCTGTTGCTGGGCCAGGGTATCGAGCAGCGCCGTATCCACATCGTCGCCTACGCCGAACGGAAAAATGCGCAGATTGGAGGTGGCGGCCTGCTCGATATTGTTGAGGATGAGCGGCGTTTCGACGGTGCCGCTGGTCGGCAAGCCATCCGTAAGAAAAATTATGATGGTGGGACGCTGGCGATCGGCGCTGTTGATTGCTTCGAGCAAGGCGCGATTAATGTCGGTGCTGCCTTCGGGCCGCAGATTCTCGACGAATCGACGTGCGTCTGGCAAGGCCGAGAGCGGTTCGGGCCGGGTCGAGAAGGCGCGAACGCCGGTGCTGAAGGCGATAATATTGAAGCGATCGCCTTCGTTGAGATGGTCCAATACAAATCGCAACGCATCGCGAGCCTGGTCCATCTTTTCACCTTCCATTGAGCCGGAGGTGTCCATCACCAGAACGACATCTTTTTCGACCACCTGCTCCGCATCGACGTTGGGCGCAACGAGCAGCAGGAAGAAGCCGTCATCACCGCGTTCTTTGTAACTGAGGAGGTTGACGCCCACGTCCTCAGATGAAACGGTATAAAATAGGCTGAAGTCGGTCGTCGGCTTGACCTCTGAGTCCTCCCAGCCCACGCGGGCAGCGAAGCGACCGTCCCGATCGATGCTGACAGGGTGGCTGGGCGAGTAGATCGCTTTTATCGCATCGCGCGAGGTGAGGTCAACTGTCACCGACACATCTTCAAGGGGCCGGTTAGAGAACCGTTCGGTGCTGAGGGGGTAGACATACTGCACCAGCCCGGTGTCGACGGGCAAAATTTGACTGTATTCAATTTGGATGCGGCGGGAGTCGCCGGGGTCTATAGGAAAGATGCTGGCCTGGAACAGGTCACGGCTCACGTACTCCAGCAGAGCCGGATCGAGGCGACGGCGCACGATATTGTCGTAGATACGGCGGGCCTCTTCCTTAGTATAGAGCTGGCCTGCGACGCGTTCGCCATCGATCCACATAGCAAAGTCGCTGATAGCCGCTTCCTCCGGCAGTGGGAAGATGTAGGTTCCTTCCAGGGACCATTGGCTGTCATTTCGGAAGATTTGATCGACGCGAGTGGTGGCGACCTGGTTGTCGATGGTCACATTGACCCGGTGGTTTTGTACGGTCAGGTAGGGCACTTCGCGCGGTGATGGCGGAGGTATGGGGCAAGGTGGCCGGCAGATGGGCGGTTCAGGGATGATGATGCCGTCGGCACGGGCGGAGGAGGGGAACCAGGCTAAGGCTGAGGCCAAGGCTAAGATTAAGATGATTATGGTGGCGATGATACGTTTCATGGGACACTCTCCTTTGTTGCTAGGTCTCGCTAGCAGGCACATCACAGATTTGATAATAGTTATGCTGAAAATAGCCGCTCAAATTGGGTCAGCTGCCGCTTGCAAGTGGCAAGCGGCAGATTTCTTGCGATACGCAACGTGCCACCTACGACGCCTTCAAGTTACGCAGGTTCCATTAGCAAGCTGCTGGGTTGTAGCTCTAAATGTAGGACGTTGGCGGCACGAAAATGGTTCCCGATTTTGGTTACAGAGTCGGGCTGAATGCGAAATGCGGCAGCAGACAAACGGCCACTGCCGGGCGCATTATTCCTACGACGTTATCTTTCAACGAGCGTGGTAGCCGGTTTTGAAAACGGGAAAGTTGAGCCAAGCGGCAGTTCGTGAGAGAGTCCACAGCTTAACCGCATTTGTATTAAATTTTTTCCTATGCTAGAATTGGGCCATCCCCAACAAATCTAATTTCTAATTTATTACTCAAGGAGGAGAGTCACATGACGGAAAAACTCAACCGCCGAGAATTCCTCAAAAAAACCTCGGTTGCGGCTGTGGCCGGGACAACAGGGCTAATGGTTGGCAGCTGCACTATTGGCGATGGTACGGCCGAGGACACCGCGCCGGAACCGACCGCTGCCGAGGTGGCAGCTCCCGCAACGCAGGCCGAGGAGCCCCAAGAAGCAGCAGAAGCCCCTAACATTAATCTAAACGAAACCATGCGATGGAAAGTCGTCACTACGTGGCCGCCGACCCTGCCGATCTTTATGGATGGCGTGAGGTTGATGGCCGAAGAAATAAAAACGGCGTCTCAGGGACGGCTGGAAATTGAAGTATTTGGTGGTGGTGAGTTAGTGCCGCCGTTAGAGTCGTTTGACGCAGTGGA
>JBFGLD010000019.1:0-15757 GCA_041576335.1 Anaerolineae bacterium
AATTTCGGGAAAAAGTTTGAAAATGGGGCCGGGTGATTGGCACTTGACTACCCATTTTCGCGAGGACGATTTACCGGTCAGGCGGTTTAGTCGTGCCGGGTCCCGTCCGGCATAATGGCACCTTTGAGGCTTTTGACAACCCTGAGTTGGTCGGTAGTTACTTTAGCCCCGCGCAGGTCGGCTCGGATAAAGTTAGCGCCTTCTAAATTGCCGTGCCGTAGATTGGCCACGATCAGGCCGGCGCCGCGGAACGTCGTTTCGACAAGTTGGGCCCAGCGCAGGTTGGCTTGGCCCAAATTGGCATTCCGCAGGTTGGCGTTTAGCAGATTCACCCCCTCTAAATTGGCCTCAGCCAAATTAACTCCAAGCAGCATAGCGGCTTCCAATTTTGCACTCGCCAGGTTTGCCCTGGCCAGATTAGCCCCGGTTAGATTAGCCTCACTCAGGTTTACCCCAATCAGGCTCGCGTCGCTCAAGTTAGCGTAGCGCAGATCAACCTGGCTCAGGTCAACGCCATGAAGGGTAATCCTTCTCAAATCGGCATGACGAAGATCCGGCACTTCTCCCCGATCACGGGCTGCTTTCACGATTTGTAATAGTTCTTCAGGGTCCATTGGCTTTCTCGCGTGTCATCGAGATTGACATAGTTGAATGGTGAGGCGCTTTGAGTAATCCAAAAATTAGTAATAACGCCAGTTGCTGCTAAAGAGGTGATAGTCACTGTGCAGATAATTACAATATACTGCGATTGTCAATCCTCGCCTCTTATGCCTGAAACAGTGACTGCCAACATTTGACGAAGGCCAGCTGTAAGGTGGCCCAAAATCTGGCGAAGCCCGGCAATTTAAGCCGGCGTCGGTGCCGTCACCTCGGTCTCGATCAGCGGATTCGTTCCCAAACAACCACCACCTATTGTAATTCACAGAGTATATCATTGAACGGGCTGCTCGGCAATACCCTTTTAGGTTGATTCGTATTTCAATAGTTGACATTATTTAATAGCCGTGCTAAAATGTGAACGTTCACGTGAACGTTCACATTTTCTGTTGAGTTCCAGTTTCTGCCTCCTCTACACTGTTTCTAACCTCTAACAAAAAGCGAGTTGAAACCCTTGGCGATTGCAAAGAAGCGAGCCACAATCAAAGATGTTGCCGCGCAGGCCGGTGTCTCCTACCAAACCGTTTCGCGGGTGATTAATAACAAATCCGGCGTCACCGACGAAACCCGGCAAAGAGTTCAGCAGGCCATTAAGGCGCTCAATTTTAGACCGAGCATGGCCGCCAGAACGCTTCCCAGCCGGCGCTTGTATGTGATCGGCCTGATTATCCCCTATGAAGCCGATTATCTGTTTAGAGACCCGCACCTACTGGCCCAAATAAGCGGCATCGATGCCGAAGCTAACGCTTACGATTACAACGTGCTGCTGTCCACAGCAGGTAATTCCAACTCCGGTATTGAAGCCTATGAGCGGTTTATCCGTAACCGGGTAGCCGACGGGGCCTTGGTCATCGAAACCGCCGGCAGCCAGGCAGGGGGCGAACTATTAGACGGACAAACCTGCCCGTACGTTACGCTCGGCTACGATCTGAGTAAGCCCAACAGCTACTGCGTACATTGTGATGATCGCAACGGGGCCAGGGCTGTTACCCGCCATCTGCTGGAGCGCGGGCATCGCCACATCGGCGTGATAAACGGACCTCCAATTGGAGCCGTGGCGGCCATGGCCGAACGTCTGCTGGGTCACCAGCAGGCTTTAGCCGAAGCCGGGCTGTCGTTTGACCCGGCCCTTATGGTTTACGGTGATTACACCCGGCTTAGCGGACAAATAGCCGCCGAAAGCCTTCTCGCTTTGCCAAAACCACCCACCGCTATTTTTTCTTTTAACGATCGGATGGCGATGGGCGCCATTGGTGCGCTGCACACGGTCGAGCTGCGCGTGCCTGGCGATGTGGCCGTGGTCGGCTTTGACGATATTGCCACCGCTGCAGATTTTAGCCCGCCGCTAACCACGGTGCGCCAGCCCAGTAAAAAGGTAGGCCAGGTGGCCGCCCAGATGCTCTTTGAGTTGATTGCCGGAGAGCCGGTTGAACAAAAAGAGATTGTCCTACCGGCCGAATTGATTATCAGACAATCTTCGTAGGTTGAATTTTGCATGGACAAGGAGGTGATGTGTCAAACCAGCAGCGGGATCCATAGTTCTTTTGCGATGAGGCAAATTACAGTATTTGACAAGCTTACTTAGAGGAGAATCGAAATGAAACAAATGTATCGTGTTTTAACCTTGATCGGCTTTTTGCTCGTCTTGGCCGCTTGCGGTGGGGCTGCAACGCCGGCACCGGAGCAGGCTCCCGCCGAAGAAGAGGTAGCAGCTCCGGCTGAAGAAGCGGCGCCGGCGGAAGAAGCAGCGCCGGCGGCAGAAGAAGAGGCGATGGGCGAAGAGATAACGCTGCGCTGGCGAACACGTCCGGATAACCAGGCGGAGATCGACGTGTACCAGGCGGTCAGCGACGACATCGATGCCGGACTGGCCGGGGTGAGCCTGGTCTACGAACCGGGCGGCGCTGAGACCTCCAGCTATCAAGATGTGCTCAAGACAGAAATTGCAGCCGGGACGGCGCCGGATGTGTTCTGGATCCCGGGCACGGACGTGGCCGACTTCGCCACCCGCGGGCTGATTATGGACCTGCGGCAGATGGCCGACGCCACATCCGGCTACAGCGACGACGATTTCTATCCGGGGCCGATGTTCCACTTGACCTTCAACCCGGAGACAGGTCAGGCGGGTGAAGCGCTGTGGGGGCTGCCCCGGGATGTGTCGACCTTTGCCCTGTACCTGAACCTGGACCTGATCAACGAAGCGGGCGCGCCGGACCCGCGTGAGTTGGCGGCGGCCGGTGACTGGAACTGGGACAGCTTCGTCGAAGTGGCCCTGGCCACCCGAGCCCTGGGCAGCGACATCTTTGGTTATGGGGCGAACGCCTGGTGGGGACCCTACGGCACCTGGCTGAATGCAGCGGGGGGCGGGTTCTTCACCGAGGATCGGACTGCTTGTAACCTGAACAGTGACGAGTCGTTGGCCGGTTTGGAGTTTGAGCAGAAGCTGTACACCGATTTTGATGTGGCGGTACCCTATGGCGAAGACAGCGAACCGCCCTTCCTGGCCGGCAAAGTGGCTATGTTCCAGAACGGACGCTGGGCGACGCCGGGGGCGCGGTCGAGCGCGAACTTCAACTGGGATGTGGTCGAACTGCCGGAAGGGCCGGCCGGCAAGCCGGGCAACTGGCTGTTCTGGGGAGCGTATGTGGTCAATGCCAAGACGGAGCATCCTGAGGAAGCGTGGGCGTTGATCCAGCAGTTGACCACGGCCGAGACCCAGGGCAAGGTGGCTGAGTTGGGGGCTAACGTGCCCAGCCGGGTCAGCCAAGAGGCGCTTGATGCCTTCTTGACCTTCACCCCGCCGGAGAACAACCAGGCTTTTCTGAACGGGTTGGCTGACGACCCGGCCACGGAAGGGCCGCTGTGGGCCGGCAGCTGGCCGGAGTATGATGCGATTATGAATCCGGCGGTGCAAGCGGTCTTAAGCGGTAACCAGAGCATCGACGACTTTGCCGCCTCTATCTGTGACGAGGCCAATAAGGCCTTTAACTAACGTTGATTGAAATCTAGGCAATCGGGTGGGTTAAAATGCTGCCCACCCGGTTCTTGTAAGAATTTTGGCGCGGAGTGCGGAATACATTTCGCGATATTTGAGCAGAAATAATTCCGCACTCCTACTCGAATAGCCTACACGGAGGGATGCTATGGCGTCTGTTACGACGACTGCCGGACAATCGACGAAAGAGAATACAGGGATGTGGTTAAGTATCGCGGCGATTTGGCATGTCGTCGTCAGTTTGGCCGCCCTGGGTGGCATTGCCTGGGCTTGGCAGAGCGAGGCGCTGGCCGACCGCACCTGGCTGCAAGTACTGCTGATCATCCTGCTGCTGCTCACCGCCGTCGCCAGTAGTCTGGCCGCCCCTTTGATTATGAAACGTGATCATCGCGGACGAGTGCTGTCGCTCATTGTAAATTATCTTGGTTTATTGATTTGTTTCTTTGGCGCTGTGCACGTATTAGGGGTTTTTAGCGGCCTGAACGACCTGGCCGGCACCTTTGGCCGGGGTATTCCCTACTTACTTATCGTTTTCATTGGCTATCTCATCAGCGCCTTTGGCGACCGCTATGAGGATAAACCGGCCCGGCAGAAACTCTTCCGGCGGATTGGTCAGATCTTGATGCTCGTGGCATTTGTCATCTTTCTGTTTAGGATCGGGCTTATTTCGGGAGCCGTGGCTATAGCCTCCCGCTTTGATGCCCTCGTGCCCCTCGCTCTGGTCATCGGCGCCATCTTGTTCGGGTTGATGGTCTGGGTGATGTGGCGACACCCCAGCGCCGAGGCGATGCAGGCCAAAAATTACCACACCGAAATGCTGAATGGCTTTTTGTTTTTATCACCGAACTTATTAGGTTTTCTTATTTTCTTTGGCGGGCCGCTGCTCTTCTCATTGTATATCAGTTTTACCGACTCGGATGCCTTTAGCACGCCAAATTGGATAGGTTTTGATAACTATGCCCGTATCTTTAATGTTGACGTGGCCCAATTGGCTTCGCCCGGCCAGCCTTTCTCAGAGGTGATGGATGTTAAAATTTACAGCGAGCTGTCCCGCTTTAACTTATTCGGGCAAAACATCGTCATCGGCGCGGAAGATAAGCTGTTTTGGATTGCGCTGCGCAACACGCTGGTTTTCATGCTGATTACAGTGCCGGTCAGCGTCATTCCCGCTCTCTTCCTGGCAAATTTGCTTAACAGCAAACTACCGGGCATGAAATTCTTTCGGGCAATCTATTTCATCCCCAGCATCGCCGCCGTGGTCGGGATTGCCCTCATCTGGCAGCTACTCTTCAATGCCACGATCGGTTACATCAACTACGGGATCACCGGCGTGATCGAGTTCGTGAATCAACTTCTGGGGGCAAACCTTGTCGATCCCCAGATTCGCTGGCTGTCTGATAGCAAAACAGCCCTGCTTTCTCTGGTTATCATTGTCGCCTGGCAGACTATTGGTTTCAATACGGTGCTGTTCGTGGCCGGTTTGCAGAATATTCCCAAAGATCTGTATGAAGCTGCAACGGTGGATGGGGCCGGGCGCTGGGCTCAATTTTGGAAAATTACGCTGCCCATGCTTGCGCCGACTACCTTCTTTGTTATCACCATAACTACTATCCAGGCCATGATCATCTTCGATCACATTTTTATTCTCATCAACCCGCCCGCCGGTCCCAACAACTCTACCTTGACTATGGTTCTCTATCTCCATCAACGCGGTTTTCAGCGTTTTGAGCAAGGCTATGCCTCCGCTATCGCCTGGGTTCTATTTGTCATAATTTTTGGCGTGACCCTGTTCCGCTTCCAGCGTGAACGGGCCGGCGCATATGATACTTAGGGAGAGATTAGGAGATTAAGTAATCTCTAATCTCCCAATCTCTTTATATGTTGAGACAAGTGCGTCCCAGATTTTAGAAAATCGGGACAAACCAGAGGGGATTCGGGGAGCATCCCCCCGCGCCCCCTTGAGCTTAGCCAAATTTTGGGACGCATCCTGTTGAGGCTCGTTTTTGAAGATTCAGTGACCATAGGAGACGACGATGGGATCATCTTATAGAGTATCGAACTTCATAGCCGGTACGGCAGCTTACGTTATCTTAATCGTATTCGCCCTTTTTATGCTCTTTCCTTTTGTATTCATGTTTACCACTTCTCTAAAAGAGCCAAAAGATACCTTTCGTTATCCGCCCCGGCTGCTGCCCAGAGCGCCGATTACGACCGAGATCGAGGGTTACGACGCACCATTGCCGCTTTACCATGTCGACTACGAGGGACAGCAAGGCGAGTTTGCCCTGGTTCAAGACAATATCAAAATCGGCGTCTATGCCGACCCCAATAACCCTGACCTGACCTATGAGCGTCCGCTAACCGAAGTCAGACCGACGGGCGGCTTCATGAACCAGCAGACCATCACCGTAGACGGTGAGGAGAAAGACCTGTTTGATATCGAGGTAGCTGGCCAAGTTATCCCGATGATCCAAATAAGCCAGACGGCCCTGGGCCGATTCGTCGATCCGGCCAACCCCGAGACCTCGGCCCTGCAAAATGTGCGCCTCAGCCAGCCGGTAGAAGAGCTGACCGCCCATCCGGAGAATTATCGAGACGTTATTGATTTACAGAGCATGGATCGCAGTTTGGCCAATACGACGCTCGTCACCCTGCTGGTCGTCTTTGGCCAGTTGGCCACGTCGGTCGCCGGCGGCTATGCCTTTGCCCGCTTGCGCTTTCCGGGCCGGGATAATATCTTCCTTGTCTACCTGGGCACGCTGATGGTGCCCTTCCCGGTCTTGATTATGCCGCTGTACCAGTTGATGGTCTGGATTGGCTGGGTCGATAATATGGCCTCGTTAATTATCCCCTGGATTTTCACCGCCTACGGCACCTTTTTGATGCGGCAATTTTTTATCACTATTCCCCAGGAAATTGAGGAGGCCGCGCTGATCGACGGTGCCTCCCGCTTCCAGATTTTGTGGCGCATCTTCCTGCCGGCCAGTACGCCGGCCCTGGCTACGCTGGCAACCTTTACCTTCCTCTACGCCTGGAACAGCTTTTTCTGGCCGCTGGTCATCATCAATACCGGCAACACCGAGAATCACGTCTTGACCTTGTCGCTCAACGTGCTGCGGGGGCGCGCCTCGGACAGCCCCAACTTGATTTTAGCCGGTGCCGCCATCGCCATCTTACCGCCGCTGGTCGTCTTCATTCTAGCCCAGCGCTTCTTCGTCGAAAGCGTGACGAGCAGCGGGGTGAAAGGATAGAAGTAATGCCTGACCCAGGAAGATTGTTCACGGATCACGTGTCACGGATCACTTGTCACGATTGTCTATGAATACAGCAATCAAACGCACACCGTCACAACTCTACGAAGCCTATATCTTCGACCTCGATGGCACCGTCTACCTGGGCGATGCCTTGCTGCCAACGGCGGGCGAGACGATCACACGACTGAGGCAGAGGGGCAAACGGACGGTTTTTCTGTCCAACAATCCTACTTACAGGCGAGAGGAGCAGGCCTTCAAACTGACCCGCCTGGGGCTGCCCACCCCGGCTGAGGACGTGATTAACTCCTCGGTGGTCATGGTAGATTTTTTGCGCCGCCATCTGCCGGCTGCCCGCTTGTTTGTCATTGGCGAAGCGCCGCTCCAAGATGAGTTGGAGGCGGCCGGCTTTGAGCTAACCGATGATGCCCGGCGGATCGATGCGGTTATTGCCAGCTTCGACCGGACCTTTGTCTATCGCAAACTGCAAATTGCCTTCGATGCCATCCGGGCCGGAGCCCGTTTTTTTGCCACCAATGCCGACCGTTACTGTCCCGTGCCCGGTGGGGGACAGCCGGATGCCGCCGCTATTATCGCCGCCGTCGAAGCTTGTACGAATAGCAGGATTGAAGCGGTCGTGGGTAAGCCTTCAGGCTATATGGCCGAAGCTGTTCTCGGCCTACTTGATTTACCCGCTTCGCGCTGCGTGATGACCGGCGACCGCTTGGAAACCGATGTCAAGATGGGCTTGGACGCCGGCATGGCTGCGGCCTTGACGCTGACCGGGGCTACCGGCGAGGCTGAGGCTGCGGTCTCGCCGATCAAGCCGACCTATATTATTGGCCAATTGGCCGATTTACTCCCGCCCTAGGTTTATCGATGCACTCTTTAGTTTTTGCTGTAAATAATTTGGGCGTAGGGTGTAGTAGACATTTCTTCTATGCGCTTCATACTGCGCGCTACATCCCTCGTTCTAGGCCTCACGGAGAAATCCACTAACGATGTCATCCCCCCGTTATCTTTTAGGTATTGATCAAGGCACCAGCGGCAGCCGGGCGCTGATTATGGACCGGGAGGGTCATGTGTGTGGTTACGGTTACCGGTCGCTGCCTCGGTTATATCCCCGGCCCGGTTGGGTCGAACAAGAGCCGGATACAGTCGCCGCCGGCGTGGCGCAAGCGATTACCGAGGCCATAGGCCGGGCAGGCTGCCATCCGGCCGACATTGCGGCCTGCGGCATTGCCTGCCAGCGCAACACTGATTTTGTGTGGGATGTGCGTACAGGCCGCCCCATCGCCAATGCCATCACCTGGCAAGACTTACGCACCCTGCCCCTGGTCGCTGAGTTGAGTACCTGGCCTTTAGCCGGCCAGCGTCGCCGCCGGCTGGGCTATTTTCCCGGTCCTTACAGTTCGGCCCTACATTTGGCCTGGCGCATGCGCCACGACTCCGCGGTAATTGAGGCTGCGCAGGCAGGTTACTTGCGGATCGGCTTTTCGGCGGCTTGGTTGCTAACGGCTCTGGGGCAACCGGCCGGACATTTGATGGATTACTCGCTGCTTCAGTCGCTGGGCTTGTACGATTTTCGGCGCGAATGCTACTGGGATGAATGGCTGGCTCTGTTAGGCATTCCTCATAACCCGCTGCCGGCGGCCGCGCCCACTATTCATGAATTTGGTACGCTGCGGATCACCGCTCCCGGCGGCGAGTCTGCGGATGTGCCGGTTTTGGCCACAATTGGCAATGAGCAAGCGGCCCTTTTGGGGCACGATTGCCGTCGTCCCGGCGAGGCCGAATGTACGCACGGAACAGCCTCGTTTGTGGATGTTTTTGTGGGGCGCAAAGCGCCCGAGCAGGAAAAGCTGAACGTCTATTTCGCCTGGTCGCTGCCGCAAGGCGACAGAAGACCGTCGACAAAGGACGAACGTTTCGCCCCCGCCTCCCTATACCCAGTCTCCCATACCTATTGTCTGGAAGCCGATACCACCGTCTCCGGGGCCGCGATCCGCTGGATGAAAGAGCAGGCCCGCCTGTTTGATCGCGACGAGGAGGTGGACCTGTTGGCCGCTTCGGTGCCTAACTCGGCCGGGGTGATTTTTGTACCGGCCTTCACCGGGCTCAACGTGCCGTACAACGATCGCTCAGCTCGGGGAACCATGCTGGGGTTGACTCTTGGCAGCAGCCGGGCGCACATCGTCCGGGCCTTCTTAGAGTCGCTGGGTTACCAGATTCGAGGCATTCTCGAAACGATTGCCGTGGAAACCGGGCTTGTGGTCGAAAAGGTCAGCACCGGCGGCGGCATTGCCGCCAGCAACGAAGCCTGCCAGATTCAGGCCGACCTGACCGGTATTCCCACCATTCGGCCCGCCTTCACCGAAATCTCGGCTCGAGCTGCGGCTCTGTTGGCCGGGCTTGGGGCAGGCTGGTGGTCTAACCCGGATGAACTGCCCTCCCTGCCCGGTGATCGAACCGTCTTCGAGCCGCGCCTGTCTGCCGACGAGCGCGACTCTGGATACGCTCGCTGGCAGCAAGCGGTCGAACGTGCGCGCAATTGGGCCTAGAGCTGGCGAAGCACAGGCAGGAGCCGTCTTACCGTGAACTCCCTCGCTCAACCCATTTTTACAAATCGCTTAATCGAAAATCCTAAATAATTGCGTTTTGCTTCTTGACATCGGCGAGACAGTATGTTATACTGTTGACAACGTTAACGACAACGTTGTCAGTTTGGACCTATCGACCTATGACCAAGGAGTCGTACAGTGCCTGTGACGATGCGTGATGTGGCGCAAAAGGCCGGTGTATCAATCAAAACTGTCTCCCGAGTTGTCAATGACCAGGGAGAAATTTCCGAAACCACGCGCCGGCGGGTGCTGACCGTGATCGATGAGATGGGCTACCGGCCCAACCTGATTGCGCGAGGGTTAGTCACCCAGCGGACCCACACCGTCGGCCTGGTAGTGGCCGATATCACCAACCCCTTTTTCCCCGAAGTAGCGCGGGGCGTACAAGATGTCGCCCGTGCCCAGGATTACAACATCTTTTTATGCAACAGCGACGAAAATCAACAGGAAGAGTTGCGCACGCTGCACTCCTTGACCGGTCAGGGCGTGGATGGCATTATTGTCTTTCCCTGTTTCCAGACCAAAAACAACATAAATAACTTTGCGGAACAATATCGCCCTATCATTGCGGTTAACCATCTTAATGGACATCCCAACATTGGCCAGATATTGACCAAAAACAATAAAGGCGCAAAGTTGGCGGTGGATTACCTGGTGGGTCAGGGGCATCGTCAGATTAGGATGTTGGCCGGTCTGGAAACCTCGCCGCAGCAAGTGCGACGGGTGAGCGGCTTTTTGAAGGCGATGGCAGCTCATGGGTTACCTGTGCTTGAGCAACAGATTCTGGCCGGCGCACCCACCTGGGAAAGTGGCTACGAGACGACGCTTCGTTTACTATCCCAAGAGCCTCAAGTGACCGCCATTTTTGCTTATAACGACCTTATGGCTTTGGGGGCAATGAAAGCGTGCAAAAAACTTGGCCGCCGCATCCCTGCTGATTGCGCAATAATTGGATTTGATGATATTCAACTGGCATCGCTGGTGACACCGCCTCTAACGACTATTCGGCTCGACAAGTATCTTTTAGGGCAACAAGCCATGACCCGCTTACTCGAAATGCTGGATAAGCCCGAGAGTGTCTTTCCGCCCATCAATTTGGACGTTGAGTTGGTGGTCCGCGAGTCAGCCTGAATATAGTAAATTATCGTAAAAGGAAATAAGGAGGAATACACTATGGCTGCAACTGCAGAGGCTGTCCGGCAAAATCCCAACCGGATTGGCTCAATAAACACTTGCCCATTCGGTTTTTTTCATCGATCCAGAATATGATTCTGTAACCAGAAAATAACGAGTTCGAATCTCAAAAACTGGCCAAATTTCAGGTTTTGATGGCAAATTATCTAAGCTGGCAAAGCAATTATCCCGAGTAAATCTTATTCGGATGAGGATGAGGTTTTTGAAGGGTACGGGGATACACCACTCACTTCACTGAGATACTTCTTGAAGTGTGGCCAGGATAGCCGGATCCGGTACGGCATCTGTTACAAATGCTTGCCCTACTTCACGGAGTAGCACGAAGCGAAGTTGGCCGGACAACCTTTTTTTGTCGCTGTCCATAGCTTTAAGCAACGACTCCGGGGAGAGATGCTTTGGAATCCGCGTTGGTAAACCCACTTTACTGAGGGTCAACTCGATTCGTTCTTGAAGCGCCGGAGAACAGTGGCCCAAACGTGCAGAAAGGTTTGCTGCGGCGACCAACCCCATAGCCACCGCCTCGCCGTGACGAATTGAATACCGGCTGACTTGCTCAATGGCGTGGGCAAACGTATGGCCTAGATTCAGAATAGAACGACGCCCATGTTCATAAGGATCTTCTTGAACGATCACGATCTTGATTTGAATAGCTTGCGCCACCAAGGTTTGAAGCTCAGAAAGCGGCGGGGGGATTGTGCCCCGCTCCCATTGCCAGTTTCCGTTCTCTACTTTTTGCAGTAAATCCGTGTCGGCAATTAAACCGTGCTTTATTACTTCGGCCATACCAGAAGCAAATTCCTCTGCCGGTAGGGTTTGAAGCGTAGCGACGTCTGCTATTACCGCCGTAGGTTGCTTAAAAGCACCAATTAGATTCTTGCCTTGCGGCAAATCGAGGGCGGTCTTACCCCCCACGCTGGTGTCTACCATATCTAATAGGCTGGTGGGACACTGCACAAAGTCAACTCCTCGCATGAATGTAGCAGCTACAAAACCGGCTATATCACCCATAACACTACCGCCCAGGGACACAATGGTCCCGGTGCGGTCGAAACCTAATTGGAGAAGTTGATCGTAAATAGTTTGTACAGTTCCCAAAGTTTTGTGCTGCCGGCCGGTCGGAATGGTAATGACATGGTCTACTGCACCGCAACTGGCCGCATACAGTTCCCCAACCCGGCTATCGGTGATGACAACCATCTGACCATCAACACCGGCCAGTTGTCGGATAAAGGGCAATAAACCGCCCCCAACAACAAACTCATAAGGTTCCGCCGGATGATCAATGGCAAATCGTTTAGGGTCACTATGGATGAGATCAACCAAATCTCTGGTAACTTCTGTTGGTTGTTTCTCATTGGTCATCACCTGGGGAAAACGCTGATACCCTTTTTGCCGCTGCTGTAAAAGTTCGACAATCCGTTCACCCGGATTGGGCACTTCGAGTAACGGCCTCGAATGCTCCTTATCGTCCCTTAACCGAGCCAAAATTTCTTCCGGGGTTGCGACCAGGCAAAACACCCGGCCTTTTCGGCTCAAGGCGGCTACATTGGCCGGGTCGAGCATCAGACGCCCCCCGGTCGAAATGATCAATTCTTCTCGCTCAGCCAACTCCTGGACAATATCCGCTTCCATCTGACGGAAGGCCGTCTCGCCTAATTCGAGAAAGATTTCAGGAATAGATCGCCCATGGCGAGCTTGAATCAATTCGTCTGTATCAATAAACTCGCGGCCTAGGCGCTTGGCTAGCAATCTACCTACGGTTGTTTTGCCTGTGCCCATAAAGCCGGTCAAAACAATGTTTTTCTTATCGTTTTTTTGCATAACGTCTATCCGATGCATGCGTATTAGGCAATGGTTGGCACAATGGATTTATGGAGACTTGCCTAGCAATGCCTGGGCTAAACTTGTATTTCGGCGTATCTTGGCCTCCTCACCGCGATTACCTTGCTGTCGGGCTAGGCCAAGTTGTTGCTCGTAATAGTCAAGTGCCTTTAGGCCTTGTCCCAATATACAATAGGTTCTCCCTAAATTGCCCAATATTGATGATGTGGCTTCTCGATCGTTCAGGCGTTGAGCGGCCTCTAGAGTGGCTTTGATTTGAGGGATCAGTTCACGCTCCGGGAAAAAACGTAATCGCCCAAATGTCTCCGTTATCTTATAGAATCTCAGGATGAAGGCATCGATGACGGGTGATTTTTGCTCTTGTCGTTGTAACGACGCCCAGGCTTGTTTGATGTAAAATTTATGGTCATCAAAAATTAGTAGACTAAGAAGCACACCATCTGAGCCACGATGGGCAAGCGCGGCGCAATCTTCCGCAGTGTTTGCATAATGTTGTGCCAGACGGAGGCGAGTTTCTGACGAATCAATGAGATGTTCTAACGCAAAATCACGTGCCGAGGCGCCGTTGTATTGCCGATGATAAATTCACACGGAATCCTAATTTGCTGATATCCGTTAAGATCATCTTCCAACCGTTTGATCAATCTTTGAACCGCTACTTGTCCGGCTTTATCTCTGTTCAGACGAACCCGAGTGGGGTTGGCGAAGGGAACCCCCCACGTATCAGACAAAAAAACAAGAGACAGGTCATCCGGTATTTTTAATTGAATTTCCTGGATTAGATAAATCAGGGGCATAAATAAACTTCGGTCAGCGCAAATTAAGGCGGTAATGTTGTTTTGCTGAATTTTTGATTTAAAATCTTCAGCCGTGGTCAGGTCTCTTTTGGTTAACATTGCCAAGTGTGCATTTGAAGCTTCATTGATTGCCCTTTCACTGCCGGCCAATCTTTCTTGGTGATGAGACAGGCTCGAATCCTCAACCAAGAAACCAAGTTGACGATGGTCTAATTCAAGAAGGTGGCAAACAGCTTCGTAGCTGGCCGGTTCATGATCGCTCTCAACACTATCAATCTCATTATCAGGAATATCGCACGTTCCCAACAAAACAAAGGGATAATCCTCATTAGCTAACTGACGTAAAACTGTAGAACCAGGATAGTTGCCAGTCAGAATGACCCCATCAGCTAAGAGAAGCGAATTCAACCAATCCTGATAAATTTGGTAAGATGTTTTGGCCTGATTACGGGTAAAAAGCAGTACATTATAGCCTTGGGCACCCGCCTCACGTTCGACACCAACTAAGTATGGATTATAAAAATCCGCCGGCGCATAAGGAAATGCATCGTCAAAGGTAAAAAAACCGATGATGTAGTTACGTCCCCGTGCTAACATCTGGGCTACGGGATTAGGCGTGTAGCCCAACGCCTTGGCCGCAGCCAACACCCGTTCCCGGGTTTCCTGACTGATGGGGATGCGCCCTTCGGTCTGGTTAAGGACCAATGACACTGTTCCTCGAGACACGCCGGCCCGTTGTGCTACAGCCGCTTGGGTGGGTCGTTTCGATTTCACGCTACCTACCTGCTGGGGTTCATTCTATAAATGTTTTGTTGTTTCGTCAAACGTCAATAGGCTCAATTGGTAGAGCGCATTAAGATATAGTTAGCGGGGGGCTGTGGTGTTACCAATGACAAAATGACACGGAACCTGTAATTGCTGATATCCGCTCAGGGGGCCTTTCAAACGTTTGACCAATCTCTGAACAGCTACCGTTCCTTTGACGTCTCGGTTAAGATTAACTCGGGTTGGGTTGGCAAAGGGTAGATCCCAGGTATTGGAAACCAGAAATATTAGAGACAGGTCATCAGGGATCCGCAAGTGGATCTCCTGAATCAAATCTACGGTCCGTGTGACTAATTTGCGATCAGCGCAAATTAGGGCGGTAATTCTGTGCTGACCAATGGTGTTTATAAACTCCACAGTACTGGTCAAGGCCTGGTTGCCCAAAATCGTCAAGTACACGTTAGACGCCTCGTCAACAGCCATCTGGCAGCCGGCCAATCTTTCCTGATGATAGGCCAGACTCAGGTTATCAACCACAAAGCCAAGATGGCGATGGTTTAGATCAATCAGGTGACGGGTGGCCTCATAGCTGCACGGTTTGTGATCATTTACAACCGTGTCAATTTCATTCAGGGGGATTTTGCTTCGCCCGATTAGAACAAAGGGATAGTCCTCTTTGAGCAACCAGCGCAATACTGTGGGATCAGGGTAATTCCCTGTCAAAATGAGCCCGTCAGCCAATCGAAGTGAATTTGTCCCATCCTGATAAATTTTGCAAGATGTTTTGGCCTGCTTACGGGTAAAGAGTAATATATTATAGCCTTGGGCACCCGCCTCACGTTCGACACCAACTAGGTACGGATAATAGAAATCCGCCGGTGTATAAGGAAATGCACCTTCGAATGGGAAAATTCCAATGATGCCTGTACTCCCCCGCGCTAACATCTGGGCTACGGGATTAGGCGAGTAGCCTAACGCCTTGGCCGCGGCCAACACCCGTTCCCGGGTTTCCTGACTGATGGGGACACGCCCTCCAGTGTGGTTGAGGACCAAAGATACCGTGCCACGAGACACGCCGGCCTGTTGCGCTACATCCGCTTGGGTGGGTCGTTTCGATTTCATAAAATTCACTCTTCAAAAATCAAACAAATCAAACAATAAGGACTTGACACCTGAATAGGTCTCTGTTATAATCGCTTTCATTAACACGCGTTAGCTAACACGCGCTAATCGTCTGTAGTATAACAGATTCCATCTCCATTGCCAAAAAGTTTTTCCCAACTCTTGTGACTGTCAAATTTTTAGAGAGGTAGTTGTTATATGGCTAGCGCAGCCAGCCCAAAGGTCTTGATTTTGAAGTCTGTTTTTTTGTGTAGCAATTAACGCGCGATAAGTAACGCGCCTTAGTTAATCTATCTAAAAACTACTCAGGCCGGACCTGACAAGGTTCCGAAAACACCTTTAGGGATAACGCCTCTTTCCGTTTGGGACAATATTTAGGCCAAAGAGGGTCGGTGCAAGCCTGTCAACCCTTAAGTTGTCCTCCAGGCTGAGTTGTTACATTGTGAAAGCAAAAACGAGGCTTATTGTGGGCGATTATTATTGGAAGACTAACCTATCTTATACCAGTGAAGA
>JBFGLD010000020.1:0-15732 GCA_041576335.1 Anaerolineae bacterium
CCAAAGGCATCGAGGCAGGTGGAAAAGTCAAGCTCACCGATTTGCTCCCAGATCCACTTTGTCAACTTGACCTTACTGCCCTGGTAGCGGGTCGTGGGAAACTTGGCCACAAGGTTCGGCAAAAAGGTTTGTTGGCAAGCGACCGTTGTTTGCATATTTACCTGTCCAATCACGGAAAGCTACAAAGATTATATCAAACAGTGGTGGTTCGTCCAACTATCTTCTTCCAGCCCCAAAACGTTTGCCAAAGCCCTAACTCTGCTCTATGATACCCCGACCATGACAATTCGCAATGACGCTGTCAAGTCGACCCTTGGGCGGCAGCGCTGGCTGCCGCTGCCGTATTGGCCATGGGAGCTGCTGGGACTGCTGCTGTTGTTCGCCTGGCTTTATCGCCAGACAATGCCGCCGGGGATTAGTTCGTGGATTGTCGAGGGTTGGGACTCGGCCATGTTTCAGGTGACCGGCAGTACCTGGGGTATTCCCCACTCGCCCGGATATCCGCTTTACATTATTTTATCCAACCTATTCGTCCGCTTACTGCGCTTCATGCCCGGGCTGTCAGACACGTCGGTCGTCTGGCGGGTTAGTCTTTGGTCAACCGTCACCAGTCTGCTAACCCTGGTTTTTTTGTACTTGACCGTACGGAAGCTGGCCCGCAATCGGGCCGCAGCAACCATTGCCGCCGGCGTCCTGGCGCTTAGTTTTATTTTTTGGCGGGGGGCTATCATGGCCGAGGTCTACAGCCTCAACGTGCTCATTTTCGCCGTAACGTATTGGCTGGCGCTGGTCTGGGATGACGATCCTCGCGACCGTTGGTTGGTTGTTTTGGGGCTGGTATTAGGCGCAGGGCTGGCCCACCATCGCACTGCTGTTATCTTGCCCCCAACGGTTGCCCTCTGGACCCTTGTCCGACGCTCAAAAAATATGGTCCGCCCTATTCGGCGCGGGCCGCGCTGGAAACTGGTGCTGCGTCGCTGGCTTATCTTAGGCAGTACGGCCCTGATCCCGCTCCTGTCTTATCTTTATCTGCCCTGGGCTGCACGCAGCCGGGTCGGGCAAACCTGGCTGTACGCCGACACCTCTGATTGGAATACCTTTTGGTTTGTTGTGGTTGCCCGGGAGTGGTGGGGCCTGGTTCAAATTCCGGCTGCGCCGATGGCCTGGCTCGAGGCGATCGAGGCACTTTTTTGGCAGCAGTCAGCCCAGATCACCGCCGGCGGCGTTTTGTTGGGCCTCGTGGGCCTGCTGGCAGCCCGACGCTACCTATGGTTGTTAGCGCCTCCTTTCCTGGCTTTGACCTTTTTCGGCACGACCTATAAGGTCGCCGATGTAGACAGCATGCTGATGCCGCTAACCCTGAGCCTCTGCCTGGGTCTTGGGGTCCTGATCGGCATTTTGCTCCGGCGCTTGGCGAGTTGGTTAGTCAGGCTCATTCGAGTCCAAGATGAAGCGTTTCGGGGCAAATGGCTTAGCCTGGCCATTCGCGGGGTCATCTCCGCCGCAGCAATCAGCGCCGCCTATTTTTTCCTTCGTCCTTTAGCCGCGGCAAACTACGATGCAGTGGACCTCAGCGGCGATTGGCAGGCAGTAGATCTGGTCGAAGAAGTCGTGGCTGCTGCCGGTGCCGGCACCCCGCTGACCATCATCGGCCAGGATAACAGCGTCCTGCCGGATTTTATCTATGCCCGGGTGGTGTTAGATCAGCCAATCGAGCCGCTCTCAACTACGATGCTGGCCCGCATGCCTGTCGAGGAGGGCCAGCATCTATTGCAGCGGCAAATGGAATCGGGCCGGCGCGTCTTGGTTGATATTGAAACGATCGAGCTGGGCTTTGTTCCCTGGCTGACCGAAGCCATTGCTGCCGGCCAGATTTTTCTGGCGCCAACCGGACATCCCTATTTATGGGAACTGTTACCACGCCCGGCGGGCAGCGCTCTGCCTACCCATGAACCGTTAATGCCAACCCCTCCTAATCATTTTCTCGACGGCCGCATTTCCATTATTGCCTATCACCAGCGGATCATCGCTAAACGGACCGGCTGCTTTTTACGCTTGACCCTGTTCTGGCGAGCCGAGACCGACTTGGCTGAGGATTACAACGTTTCCGTGCAGCCGTTGGGCGGCGAGTTGGCCCTGGACAAAAATGATCATCTGGCGTTAATGCGCGGCTATTTGCCGACGTCGCAGCTTCAGCCCGGCGAAATTATCCGGGATGAAGTAGACCTGCTCATCCGCCAGCCGGCCGCCCTGCCCGGGGTGAACCTGGTTGTCAACCTCTACCAAGTTCGGGGCGATCAGTTTCCCACCTTTGGAGAGGTTATCCTGCCGATCAGCCTAACGCCGCAAGGCTGCAGCCGGTCTTAAGCTGCTTTAAGTACATTTTGCCAAGAAATAGGTTGTTTCTTAATTTGTAGTATGGAATGCAGTAGCCTGGGAGGCCTGTGCGGTTTCGAAAGGCGCTATAGGTGAAATCATTATGGACATAGCCTCGGTAGACCCTGACGGATTGCGAATTTCGATCACTTCAAGTTTGTCACAACTTGCAGCACATGAAGTCGTGACCGGGTTTGCGGCCGGCCTCATTCCCGCAGCAGTCGCCCAAACCGAGGTCTCGGCAACCCTGGCCGAGGCGCTTTTTTACGGCGGGCCGGCCATTTATCCGCTGTTCACGACGCTGTTGGTGCTCGATGCCGAAGTAGAAGCCACGGTCGACGATAAGCGCCGCGTTTTTCCTTTCCCGAGTTTTTTGTCCTACCGTTCCCGCCTGGCGCCCCGGAAACTTTCCTTTAATCATCTACGCCTGCCTCCCCTCAATCCGGATGGACATTATGCCTTGACGTTTACGACAGATAAATCTTGCCTGGCTGTCCGGCTCGACCTGCATCCCAGGCATAAGGTTGCCGGACACGTACGCATTGCGCTGAGCAGCGCAACTCGCTTCCCGATTCGCCTGCAAGCCGCCGAGCACCGGCTTGACCGGAAAGTAGTGGCGCGCAGCACTATTGAAGAGGCTGCTGCCGGCGGCCGCCGGCCCGGGTCACGCCCCTTGAGCATTGCTGAACGTGCCATGCTTATCGAAGTTTTGGCCGGATTTCTGGGCGCTTGAGACTTTATGGTCTGATTTTTCCGGAAAGTCTTTAGAACCGGTCATCGAAGGCTCACGTGCAGGGTTTGTCCAAGTTTTGGCACTTCCGAGAACCCTCTATATAATAGAGAGTGCTGGAGGAAAGACTACCTTGTTACTCAAACGTCGCTATCGACTAGAAGAGACTCTCGGGCAAGGAGGAGCGGGCGTTGTATACCGTGCTCTTGATGAAAAGCAGCAGCGTCCGGTGGCCGTGAAATATCTTGACTCCTCACCCGGCGGACCGGACCAGGGCCGCGAGCGTTTGCGTCGTGAAGCAGCCCTGTTGAGCCGGTTAAACCACCCTAATATCGTCGGATTTTACGATATGGGCGAAGCCGCCGGCCGCTCCTACCTGGTGTTGGAATATGTTTCCGGCTGCACGCTGCGCGCGCTGCTTGAAGCCCACCCGGTTCCGTTTCCTCTTGAGATCGCTATTCATATTACCAACGGCGTTCTGGCCGCTCTAACCGCCGCACACCATGCCGGCATTGTCCATCGCGACTTAAAGCCGGAAAATATTATGCTGGTCGACGTCGAGCCGGGCAACGTGCTCGACCCGGCCGCAGTGCGGCCAACGGTTAAGGTGATGGACTTTGGTTTGGCCTATCTCCACGATGAAGTGAGGATCACCAGCGAAAACCTGGTGGCCGGCACTGCTCTTTACCTGGCCCCCGAAGCCGCCTTGGGGCACCCGGTCGACGGCCGGGCCGACCTCTATGCAGTGGGGGTGATCCTGTACGAAATGGCAGCCGGGCGCGCACCCTTTACGGGCGACGATCCGTTGGTAGTCATTTCGCAGCATCTCCACACCAAGCCTATCTCGCCGCGCTGGCACAACCCTAAGGTCCCCCATACGCTGGCAGCAATCATTCTAAAACTCCTGGCCAAAACGCCACAGGAACGTTACCCTACGGCCGAAGCTGTCTCGGCCGATCTGGAACAGGTACAACAAGCCGGCGGTTTTGACAAAGTACCATCAAAGCTGTCGCTGCTCGAGTCGATAGCCCGCCGCCAGTTGGTTGGCCGCGACGAAGAGATGGCCTTGATGCGCGCCGTGATCGACGCAATTCTGCGTGGTCACGGCAAGGTGGTTTTTGTCGAAGGCGAACCGGGTACCGGCAAAACGCGCCTGGTACGTGAAACGACCGCCTACGCCCGCCTGAAGGGGGTCCAGGCTTTTACCGGCCACTGCTACGATCCCGAACACGCTTTACCCTACCAACCGTTTGTTGAGATTGTCAAAGCTTACGCGCAGGCCAACATCAAAGCGGGCTCAACCGGATATTTACCGGTCAGCTTGGCCAGCGAATTGGTCAGGCTGGCTCCAAGCCTCGAGGCTCATTTTGGGGGAGTCTCTGCGCCTGAAGCCGAAACTTCGGAGACGGAAGCGCGTCTTCGCCTGTTCGAAGCGGTGACGACCTTGCTTGCCGGCGGCCCACATCCGACTATGGTCATCTTAGAAAACCTTCACCGGGCAACGCCCCCCGACATAGCCCTGCTGCAGCATTTAGCCCAAACCGGGGCCCACAATCGCCGGCTGTTGATCATTGTCACCTACCGGCGGCAGCGTCTCCAATCAAGCAGCGGCCAGATTTTGGCCGACCTAATCAACCGGCTTAACGAGGTGGGCCTGGCGGCACACTTGCCGTTACAGCCATTTTCGGTCGATAAAACAGCTGCCTTTTTGGAAACATTGCTCGAGGGCCCGGTGGCCCCCGAGTTTAGCTACGCCATCTTCACCATAACCGAAGGAAATCCCTATTTTATCGAAGAAATATTAAAGGCCCTAATCGAAGAAGGGCGCATCTTCCGTGACCCGGTCCGTGGACGCTGGGAGGCGACAAATCTGGAAAGTCTAAAGATTCCGGGCAGTCTCAAGGAGGCGCTGGGCCGGCGTTATGCAAAATTTACCCGGAGCAAGAGCCACGTGCTCACCCTGGCCGCGCTGCTTGGCCGCCGCTTTAGAGTCGATACTTTGATTGCCGCAGCAACGTCGGCACCGCCTCCAACGAGCGCCGGCAGCAGCGCCGCCCCCGAAATTAGCGAGGATGAAGTGCTCGATACGCTGGCGGCGGCGCTGGACATGCAGCTCATTCGCCGGGTCGCCGCGCCCGGCAGCAGCAGCAGCGATGCCGACACCTATGAATTTGCTCATTCACTGCTTCACCGGGCCTTATGTGAAAATCTTGAGCCCCGGCAGCAAGCGCGCCTGCACCGGCAAATCGGCACGGCCCTGGAGCAGCTAAACCAAAATCAACTGCGGCCGGTCGCTTCGCCCGACGAGCTCGCCCACCACTTTAGCATCGCCGGGGGTGACGATACGGAAAAAGCGATTATGTATAGCTTGATCGCCGTTGAAAATGCGCTGCAGATGCACGCCAGCGAGGTGGCGGTCAAGCATTACCAGTTTGTTCTCGAGGTGTTGGAGGAAAAGGACCGGCCCCGGCGCGCCTGGATTTTGGAACAACTCGGAGATCTTTACCTGCGCCGGACCCGACAAATCCTCAACGCGGTCGCAGCCTATGAGAGCGCTATTCAACTGTGGCAGCAAATGCCCGAGCCCAACGTGCCCACCTTGCTGCGACTGTATGGCAAAATGGGCGAGATTGTCCATCATTGGCGCGGGCACGTAGCTAAGCTGGATACTTACCTGGCCGAAGCCCTGCACTTGCTCGATCAAGACCCGACCCAGGCCCAAAGTCTTGAGCGGGCTCGGATTCTGACAGCCATGGCTTTTAGTCGCCACGCCAAAGCTGCCACCGGCGCGGACGAAGCCGAGGCGCTTGGCCTGGCCCAATCGGCGGCCGGCCTGGCGGTGCAGCTAAACGCGGCAAATGAGGAGTCGGCTGCGCTGGACGCACTGCAACGAATTTATCGGGCTCAGGGCAACATCACCAAGGCCCACCAGCTAGACCAGCGCCGCCTGGAACTCATGGCCTTGCTGAGTAACTCGGCGGAGGTTGTCGATGCTAATTTGGGGGCCAGCCACATGGAGTGGGAAACCGGCGACCTGGCCAAATCCGCCAAATTCTGTTTAGAGGCCTTAGCCATGGCCCAACAAACGGATAATATCGGCGGGCAGTTAGAGTCGCTGCGTCGTTTGGTGATGCTTCATTTGCAGTGGGGCAAGCTGTCTACCGCCATGAGCTATGCCCAGCAGGGGGTCGCGTTGGGACCGCGGGCCGGCGTACTTGAGTTTGGCAGGCCCGTCGAAGCCGTCTTTCGGGCCCATCTGGCTATTTTGCACGCCCTGCAAGGCCAGGCCGAGGCAGCCGCTCGCGAGTCGGCCCAATTAAAAGGATTGTACCCCTCCGTCGACATGCCGCCTTACCGTTCAGCGTTGGGCTGGATTCATTTCGAGACCGAAGAATGGGCTGAGGCCAGGCTGAACCTGGAAAACAGCCAAATCTTTCCCCCACCTTTTTTACCGCCCCGCTTTGAATTGGTGTTTTTGACGGAGATTTACGGTCACCAAGGTGATACAGCAGCCTTTAACCAGACGCAGCCGGCCGCCGAAGCGGAGGTGAATCGTTGGAACATGCCCTACCTACAGGCCATTTTTCAGCGAGGCTGTGGGGTTTTCTTCACCAGCCAAAGCGCCTGGACCGAGGCCGAAGCGGCCTTTAAGCGTGCTCTAACGGCCACACGCCGCCAGGCTTTCTGGTATCAGGATGCACGGAGCTGGCTGGAATATGGACGAATGCTGGCTCGGCGCGGGCAGCCCGGCGATGAGGCGCTGGCCCTTGAATTCCTGACCGAAGCTCAAAATATGTTCACCTCATTCGAAGCGCATGCCCTGGCTGAGAAGGCCTGGATTGAGATAACGCGGCTGTCGCAGTAACTTACAACGAGGCAAACCCATGGACAAGAAACTTACTCGAGAACAGGTTGAACAAATGGTAAATTCTGCGCGAGCAAAGGGGCAGCGGCCCGATCTGAGCCGCGCTAATATGAGCGGGCTGGACCTCAGCGAGGTCGATCTGATTGGGGCCAACCTGAGCGGAGCCGACTTCAGCCAAACCAATCTCAGCGGGGCGCTGCTCAGCGAGGCCAATCTAATCGGGGCTAACCTCAACGCCGCGGACCTGAGCGGTACTGATTTTAGCGAGGCCCTGCTCAGCGGGGCCAAGTTGACCGGCGTGAATTTCAGCCGGGCCTATCTAAACGAGGTAAGTCTGAACAGTGCCAAGCTCAGTAAAGCCAACTTGAGCGGATCAAAACTCATCGCGGCCAATCTCAGCGGCGCAGACTTGAGCGGCGCCGACCTGAGCCAGACCGATTTCAGCCTGTCCTACCTCCGTTGGGCAGATTTGAGCCAGGCCAATCTACGTAAGGCTGATTTTCATGAGGCCAATCTCAACGCAGCCCATCTGATCGAGGCCGATCTGAGCCAGGCTAATTTCAGCCGGGCCTACCTGCGCTGGGCCAATCTTAAGGGAGCTAACCTGGGCCAGGCCAATTTGCGCCAGGCCAATTTTAGCGAGACCGACCTGAGCGGGGCGAATTTGGCCGAAACCAATCTGACCGAGACGAATTTAAAAGAGGCCAAGTATGACGATGGCACGGTCTGGCCGGCAAATTTTGATCCGGACCAGGCCGGTGCAATTCGGCGTGGTTAAACCCAGCCTTTCTTTCGAATTAGCTCCCGCAGCACATCAATTACAATCTTTTGGCCTGTGTCTGGGTCGAGATAGTACCAATGCTCCCAGCCGTTGCACGGTCCTTGTTTGAGGGCTTTTCCAACCTGGTGGATTGAGCCGATCAGGCCGTTTTGTTTTAATTTGCCGTTGGCCAGAACGGTGGCGGTGATGTCGCCTGTTTTATCAAAATAGAGCCTTTGGCCGGGTTTCAGCAAGCCGTTTTCCAGCAGCGCGCCAAAGGGCACGCGGACGCGACTGCGTTTATTGGGAAAGGAAAAGACGGCCTGGTTAAAGGGTTCAGGTTCGACAGCCTCAAGCCGTGTTCGGGCAATTTTGACATACTGCGCATCCCGTTCAATCCCAATCCAGCGCCGGTGCAGTTTCTTGGCCACGGCACCGCTGGTGCCGCTGCCAAAGAACGGATCCAGGAGCACATCTCCGGGGTTCGAGCTGGCCAGAATAATCCGGTACAGCAGACCCTCCGGCTTCTGGGTGGGATGCGCTTTTGCCCCGTTGATTCTCAGGCGCTCTTTGCCGTTGCAGATCGGGATCAGCCAATCGCTGCGCATTTGCAGGCCATCGTTGAGCGATTTCATGGCCTGGTAGTTAAAGGTGTAGCGGGCGCCCTTTTTTTTCTGGGCCCAAATCAGCGTTTCGTGAGCATTGGTGAAGCGAACGCCCCGAAAGTTGGGCATCGGGTTTGTCTTAACCCAGACGACCTCGTTTAAGAGCCAATAGCCCAGGTCCATCAAGGTCGTCCCCACCCGGTAGATATTATGATACGAGCCAATGACCCAGATGGTACCGGTCGTTTTGAGGACCCGGCGGCAGGCCTGCAGCCACTCACGCGTAAAATAATCGTAGTCCGCCAAGGTGTCAAAACGGTCCCAATCATCGTCAACCGCATCCACTTTGGTCATATCGGGCCGCCACAGCTCCTGCTGCAGTTGGAGGTTGTAAGGGGGGTCGGCAAAAATTAGATCAACCGATCGTTCCGGCAGCGTCTGCAGTACCTCGAGACAGTCTCCAAAGATGATTTGATCCAACGGCAGCTTTTTACCACTCACACAACAGCCCTCGTCGTCGCTAGTTCGTACCAACCTCAATTATGAATGAGACTCGCGGAAAATGCAACTTTATGTTAACTCAATGCCGGCGCAAAGCCGGAAAAAAAAAGCCCTGGCGAGATTTACCAATATATTTCGGCAATCTCGCCAGGGCTAAAGCCGCTGTGCAAAAAGATATCATCAATTACGGAAAAATCCCTCTCATTTCGAGAGTTTCGGCCACTCGAGAGACGGCCAGCATGAAAGCTCCCTGCCGCAGGGAAACGTCGTTATGCTCTGAAAACTCACAGACCTGGTCAAAAGCATTATGCAAGAAGTGGCGCAAATTTCTGCGCACCTCCTTAATATTCCAGGGAAATGCCTGTAACCCCTGCACCCATTCAAAATAGCTTACGGTTACGCCGCCGCCATTGGCCAGAATATCCGGCGCCACGACAATCCCTCGCGCCTGCAAAATTTTGTCGGCGGTCGAACTGGTCGGTCCATTGGCGCCCTCGACGATAAATTTGGCCTGGATGGCATCCGCATTGAGTGAAGTGATTTGGTCTTCCATTGCGGCCGGAATGAGCACATCACACTTGAGGGTCAACAGTTCCTCATTTGAAAGCTGCTCGATCCCGGGCGCGGAATAACCCTCCAGGGTCCGTGCCGGCGATGTTTTTACATAGTTAAACATGGCTTCTACATCCAGACCGTCGGGATGGTGGTAGCCCCCGGAAACATCGCTAACGGCAATGATCTTGCAGCCGTCCTGGGCCAGATAGTGGGCTGCCCAATAACCGACTTTGCCAAAGCCTTGGATTACCACCGTCGCCCCTTCGACCGGGGTGTCATGTCGCTTCATGGTGCTTTCGGCGATGATGGCTACGCCCAGGCCGGTGGAGTCGGCCCGCCCCAAGCTGCCGCCCAGGCGGATCGGCTTGCCGGTGACAATTTCCTGGCTGGCTTCACCTTTGAGCATGCTGAAGGTATCGCCCAT
Source organism: Anaerolineae bacterium (assembly GCA_041576335.1). Classification (GTDB taxonomy): domain Bacteria; phylum Chloroflexota; class Anaerolineae; order 4572-78; family J111; genus JANQQF01. Next base: position 9,817 of record JBFGLD010000020.1, read on the forward strand.
CCAGGCCATAGTGCGCTCGTCGGTATTGACGTCGGGGGCGGGAATATCTTTCTTGGGGCCGATGATCGGCAGGATGGCATAGGTATAGCGCCGGGTCAAGCGGCGCAGTTCGTTCTCCGACAGTGTAGCCGGGCTGACGGAAATGCCGCCTTTGGCCCCGCCGTAGGGCAAATCCAGCACCGCACACTTCCAGGTCATCAGTTGAGCTAGGGCCGTCACCTCCTCGAGGCTGACCTCGGCGTGGTAGCGAACACCGCCCTTACACGGACCGCGCACGCTGGTATGCTGCACGCGGAAGCCCTGGTAGACTTCTATTTCACCATCATCCGTTTCGACGGGCAGCGACACCGTCAGCGATCGTTCGCAGCTGCGCAGAATCCGGTAGATACTGGGGTTGAGCTGCAGTCGTTCAGCCGCGTCGTCCAGGTTATTTAGGGCCGAATACAGCATGCGCATGCCCGGCGTATCCTGAACGGTTGCCTTAATATCAACGCCATCACGCGTTACGGGTGGAGCAAGATCCATGGGGTTACCTCCGTTTCAACTACGAATTGATTCGTCGCGTCTTTCGCAAAGGCGTAACTACGCCCTACCCACTACGATTGTGTTGCCTAATGGATAGAGCGTAATACATACGAATAATACCTGGCAAGAGAACGCCTAACTTGTTGTCAAACCTTCAACTTTGAAGGTAAGCGCAGTATACCACGGGCCCAGGCGTTTCGCCAGTACAAGCCCTGGCACGGGTGCATTTCAAATTGGGGCAAATTTCAGAATTTCCCCGACCGGACGGCATATCTCGTGGCGGGGACGGGCATACCCCAAAATCTAGCGGTACCGGACACAACGATCCTGCGTTTTACTTTGCGGACACGTCCCTTTGTGGTATAATGGCGTTATGAAAAGTTATTATGCAAAGTCGAATTTGGTCTCTACCATGGGGTGCTTTTAAGACGCACCGTGCCGTACTTGCGGCGAGAGAGGAACGGGTACTGTTATGACAACGTCTCTTGAGTTGGCAATCGTAGCCATCCGCTCAGGTCGAAGAGAAGAAGGACGCCAGTTACTCAATTTGCTCATTCAACAAAATCCCAATAACGAGATGGCCTGGTTGTGGATGAGCAGCGTGGTCAATAATGACGAGCAGCGGGCTCGCTGCCTGTACCACGTGTTGGCGATTAACCCGGAAAACGTCCTGGCCCGGCGCGGGTTAGGCGTGTTGGGCATCGTGGTGTCCGACTCGCGGCCGGTCAAAGTGCCGCGCGACTCGCAGCCCATCATCATTCCGAAACCGTTGACTCCGCCGCAGGCCGGCCCGCTGAAAGCGTTACCCGAACCTCAACCGGCCGCAGCGCGGCGACCGTTCCGCATCGACCCACAAACCATTGTCCAAGAGCTGCCGTTTACCCCCATTAAGCCGCCATTTTCCAAACCCGTTCAAGTGGTGACGGCTGTGAATCCTTCGCCGGCGTTACCGTCCCAGCCGCAGCCGGCACCTGCGGCCCCCATGTCACCACCAATTCAACAGCCGGCTCAACCGCTACCGGGCGTTCAGACCCGGACCGAGGCACCCGCGGCTTTCCCGGCCAATCAGCCCGCGGCAGCAGCCCAACCCCAGGCTCAAACACCGCCGCAAGGGGAAACCCAAAAGCTGCAACATCCGTCCGAGCCGGTGCCGGTTGTGCCGCCACCCAACGTGCAGCTAAATCTGATGGGCATGCCGGCCGCCGATCAACAGGCTAAGCCGGATACCGGGCCCATGCCAAGTCCGCCAAGCCAGCCGGGCCAGCCTTACCCATCCTTGTCAGATACGGGACCCATGGGGGGAAGCGGGCAATATCCGGGCGCCGGGCCAATGTCAACGACAGAAACACGGCCCACCCAACCCCTGCCGGCGCCTCATTCAAACGCGACGGTGGGCATGCCGTACCCGGCGCAAAGCCAGATGCAGCAACCTGCTGCCCCTATGTCGCCGCTTCATTCTAACGTAACCATGGGCATGCCCAACCAACAGTATCCTCAACCGCCCTATTCGTACCCCGCGGCGGCCGTCCATGCGCAGCCGACTATGGGCATGGCCCAACCAACCTATGGGACACCGCCCGGCCAGATCAATGGATATTCTGTCCACCCGTCCGAGCCGGTCCCGGTTGTCTACGCTAACACAGCCATGGGCATGCCGTACCCGGTGTTTGGGCCAAACTCGCCGCAAATGGCCGGTCCGGCCCTTCACTCGAGTTCCACGATGCCTATGCCAACGGGCCAGCCCGGCTTGGTTGACTATCGAGCTCTCAGTGCTGCCGGACTATTGCCCCGCCAAAAATCGGGCAGGCCGGTCCGCAGGGAAGAAGAGGAGGAAGACGGGGAACAGCTAAACCTCCTGGCAGTCATTATCTTCGGCTCCCTGTCCGTCACCGCACTCGGGGGACTCGGGATGCTGATCCTGTTAATGTTTACGGGCAACTAGGCCACGATTTGCCCCCACCATATTTTTTTTATGCGCCAGCTTAAATCCTCACGCCGCAATAACAGCTCAAAGCGCGTGCCATCCGCCGCTTCAACCAAAACGCCGCGCCCCTGCTCTTCATCCCATTGGCGTCCTACGGACACAATACTGAATTTTTTACGACGCCAGGTGAGACTTTGCGGCCTGAAGTACCCCTCCGCATCCATCGAGGCGATCACATCAACCGGCTCATTGAGGATTTCCATATTTGTCATTAAGTTGAACCTCCTAGGTAAATACAGTAGTCAGTCTTCGGTAGCCGGTAATCAGATATTTCATGATCGGTGCCGTACCGTTGGGTTCGTGATGACTCCTAGGTAAATACAGTAGTCAGTCTTCGGTAGCCGGTAGTCAGATATTTCATGATCGGTGCCGTCTTAGAGACTACTTCAATCCGAACAGCTGCTCTGTAAGGATGATAAAAATTTACACATAGGTTGTCAACTATATCTCCTCGATAATAAACCTCGTGCAGCGGGTTAATAACTCGTTTCCCCGGTTTCATCTCTAATTGCCATGCCGCAGAGTCTGTCCGGCTGCCTTGAAATTCTTGGCGTAACGAGGCAAAATAGAGACGAATAGAAACGCATCCAAAGGATCAAAGCATGGTCGAAACATCAAACAACCGGTTCGAACTTCGGCGTATGAAAGTGCTGGCAACGGCATTGTTCTGGTTTTTTACTTTGGTCTTCATCGTCACTTCAATTTACGAGAAGCAATATGGTTGGGTCGGGTTTATTCGCGCTTCTGCCGAAGCAGCCATGATTGGGGCGATTGCCGACTGGTTTGCCGTAACGGCCCTGTTTCGTCACCCGCTCGGTCTGAAAATTCCCCACACGGCTATTATTCCAACTCGCAAAGATAGTATAGCCGTTGATTTCGCCAGTTTTGTAAAGAGTAATTTTTTGTCGAGTGAAGTGGTCGTCGACAAGCTCCGGTCGGTGAACGTTGCCAGAGGCGTGGCCCATTGGCTGAGCCGGCCCGAAAACAGCAAACTCCTGGCGGACTATGTGGCGGTGGGCCTGGCCGGCGCGGTTCAGGTGATTAAGGATGAAGATGTCCAGGCACTCATCGAGCACAATGTGGCCGAGCGCATTCAGACGATCCGGTTTGCGCCCCACATGGGCAACGTCTTGTCGGTCATCCTGTCGGGAGACAGGCAGAAAGAGCTGCTCTACGGGATGGTCAAGCTCGCTGCGAACCTGCTGGAGGAAAATCGAGAAGCGATCAAGGAACAGATTGCCAGGGAAACGCCCTGGTGGCTGCCCGAATCCGTAGATAATGCCATCTACCAAAAAATTGTTGATGCCGTCGGTAAGACGCTCAACGAGGTTAGCGCCGATACCGGCCATCCCCTGCACGGCAAATTCAATGAAATCATCTCGCGCTTTATCGGCGACTTGAAACACTCACCCGATATTTTGGCCAAAGAGACGGCCCTCAAAGCGGAGTTTTTGCAGGATTCGGCCGTTCGCGAGTTCTCGGCCTCGCTGTGGGCCGATATTAAGAATTCGCTGATTGAGCGCAGCGCCAACCCCAAATCATACGGCCAAACCCCCATCCAGCAGGGGCTGACCCGCCTGGGCGAGGCGCTGCTCCTGGATGAGACGATGCTCAAGAAAATTGACCAATGGATCGAAGAGGCAGCGGCTTATCTGGTTGAGGCCTATGGTTATGAAGTTGAGCACCTGATCTCCCAGACCATTGTTCGCTGGGACGCCGAGGAAGCCTCGCGCAAGATCGAGCTGCACGTGGGCAAAGACTTGCAGTTCATCCGGATAAACGGCACGTTGGTCGGCGGGCTGGTAGGGCTGATTATCCACACCCTGGCTCTTCTGTTCCTCTGATTTTTAGCCAGCTTACCGACCTAGAGCACTTTATGAACCTTGAGCCAATTGTTGCGCGCTGCATTCGCGCTGGCTATATCCTCCTCAGAGCCCATCACCACTACGAGTCCTTGCGACTTGACCTGCTCCAGGACATCAGCAAACGACCGAAAATCGGCCACAGTCGTCGCCAGAACCTCCTCGCGCCGCTGCTGGCGAATATCGTCCGTGATGCCCAGCAGGTAACGGAGCAGTGAGGTGTAGCCTTTGGCATCGGGCAGTTGGTAGGCGTCCAGTTGGCCAATGGCGCCGATGATGCTCTTCGACAATTCAGCCTGGCTCAAATCGACCTGGCTCAAATATTGACTGGCCCGGTCGTAATTCTCTAAGGTCCCCAGCAGGTTTGGATCGCGGTAGGAGAGGTAGCTGAACACGCCCGAATGGGAATCGAAGCTGCAAAAGCCGCCGTAGGCGCCGCCCTGCACCCTCACCCGTTCCCACAGCCAGGTCGTGCGCAGGAAATTGGTAATGACCAGATGCGAGCCGTGCAGGTCGTAGCCCAAGTCGTAAAGGTTGGCGCCCTTGCCGACATAATTGACCTTGGCCGGGATGGTCAGCCCCTCAGAAGCGGGGCTGTAGCCCGGGTGCCACCGGGCGATGTTGAGCGGTAACGCCGGCATAGCCGCCAAAAATTCAGTTAATTGGGGCTGAAACTGGTTCCAGTTGGCCCGGTCAACGGTTACGTTACAAATCATTCCGTTTCTGTTGACCAGGATACGCCGTACTTCTTCCAGCTTGGCCAGTACGCTTGGCCAATCGTCCTCAATTTGTGCGAGCAGTTGTCGCAGGAAGAACAGCGACGTGACGCCGCTCATCTGCTCCTCAGCCCAATCCGCCTCGTTAAAGTAACTTCGCAGGCGGGTATCGACCACACCCGATCCACCCGGGATCAGACCGGCCTCCTTTCTGGCCTTGGCCTCTAACATCATTTGCTTAAAACGCTCCGGGTTATCGAGTTTAACCGTGAGCAGGATATCCCGCATAATATTGAGCAGATCCGCAGTTTGGGCCATCGTGGCCTTGCCGCGTAAAAAAAGCCAGGCCGTACCCTCAGCCTCATCCTTAAGGGCCGAGGTAAGGGACGAAGCCCAGACGCCGCCGGTTTTGCGGCCAATGCGCCGTGATAACTTAACGAAATCTTCTGTCTCAGTGCCAATTTTCAACAGGGACTGGCTGAAGAGGGGTACGTACGGCAGCAATTCTTGAGGGACGACGTGCAGATTCAGGCCGACGTCCAGGTATACGATGCCATTGGTGAACAGGTCGTGGTACAGAATTCTAACGTCCTCTTGTTGGAGCGTGGTCAGAGGGATGGTTTTAGCCTGCTTGTCCAGGTCGGCCAGGGTCAGGCTGGGAATGGAAGCCAAAGCTTCGGGAGGATCGGGCGTTTCCTGCATCAGCTTAAGTCTGCGCGTGTTTTCGATGACAGCTTTCAGGTCATCTTCGCTCAACCCGGCTTTGACCCGGGCCAGCCGCTCTGCTTCGGCCGCTTCCTGGCGTGCTCTTAGGGCGGCATCGGGCTCC
>JBFGLD010000021.1:0-15693 GCA_041576335.1 Anaerolineae bacterium
TCAGGTGACTAGTTTTCAACCCGGTCAGGTGACCAGGAATTTTTTGATTTTTAAACATCAACACAAGATATAGCGTATTAAATCCGACAAACTACTCTGGATGTTGTGGAGGTTCGCCATAAAGTAGGTAAGTTGGTATAGTCGTTAGCTACTCTCCGACGACCGCAGCTGGAATATCCTGCTTGTCGACTACAAAATCTTTATTGGCTTCGATTTCATACGGCAGCAGGTCGTCTTCGGTTAGGAACACGGCCGCGTTGCCATGGCAACCGTTGCACGTCTGGGCCTGAGGCGCGCGAAGTTGGCTGGTATGCGGGGTAGCATAAACCCAGGTCGGCCGGGTGCTAAAATTAGGCAGCAGGTTATCGCCGTAGTAGGCAAACGTATCCGGGTCGATCGGCACATGGCGCAGGGTCACCCACTTCCAGGGCCTGTCCTCACTTTGGACCGGGTTATAGCCAATCTTTAAGCCCATCACCGACGGTTCGATCTTGAAAAACGGTAGCCCTTCCGCGCTCTTTTGCACGTGACAGCTGTAGCAATTCTTGTAGTCGGCGGCGTGGCAGGTTTCGCAGGACAGGGTGCCCAAATGGTCCGAATCGTGGCCTTCGACCGTGCCCTCAGCGTTAACGTCGGCATGACACTCTGCGGTCGTACAGCTCGGCGTTTGCGGCCCATCGTAGCGATGGTCTTGTTGGAAATCCAGATTGCCATGCATCTCATCGGCGGTATGGCATTGGAAGCAAGGCATACCCTCCTGAGTCCAGTGAACGTCGGCCGGAATCCCCTCATTTTTACCCTTGTATTCCATATCAACCCGGCTGCCATGACAGCCGGTACAGGTCAAATTCATCGGCGGGATTTCTTTGAATTCGTGCCCGGCGCTAAGGCCGCCGCCCAGGTTGGTTGGCCGGCTAACATGACATTGGCCGCAACTGGTGTGGCAGCTTTCGCAGTGGTTACCGAACGCTTCTTCCATAATAATGGGAAATTTCTCGCTGCCGGCTCGCTGGGCAAGCACGGTCGTGTAGCCGCGCAGGGTGGAGTGCAGGCTGTCAGAATCGTTGTGCGTATTGGTGTGGCACTTGTCGCAGGCTTCGGCGGCAATAGGCTCGCGGCGCATATTCTGGTGGGCTTGATCTTTGTCATCCGTAACGCCATTTCCGCTGTGGCAGGTTACGCAGCCCATTTCGCCGTGAATTGACTCGGCATACTCCTGGTTGCTTAGTATTACTTTTTCCCAGCCCTCCAACGGAGGGACTGAGCCGCCTCACCCCTCACCTTCGGATAGTATTTCAGCCACCACTTCCGGTTTGGCTGCGGCTATAAGCTGCTCTTGGCTGGTGTGACACGCCACGCAGCCATCGTCGGGCGCGATTACGGCTGCCGGGGGCATTGGCGAAGCCGGCTTGGTTGGGGTTGGCGGCGGTACGCGGGCAATCTCAACATCATCTGCCGGCGGTGGCGATTCCGGCATCGACGTCGCCCCGCAGGCCATCATCAATCCGGTCGAAATCAGGATGAAGGCCAAAATAAGGGTTAATTTGAGACGAGACAAAACTTGGCTCATAAAAAGCCTCCAACAATTGAAGCTAACCGCGTTGCAACTCAGCTTGTATGCTCCTGCGACCGCCACGATCATTGGCAATATCACGGCAAGTAGGCGTGGGTCGCAGATCCACTCTGAGCAAAGCTGAGCCGTCACCTAACATCTACACCTATTGCAGCAGCCGGCGTCATTCCAAACCCGGAATGGCGACAACCGGCAGAATAGGGGGCGAGGGGTGAAGGGAGAAAGGAGGAAAAGTCCCTTCACCCACTCGAAGGGGTGATGATCATGCCTGATCGATCACCCCGGAAGAGGGACACTTTATCTACGTCGCAGATAGAGGCCGCTGCCAAGCAGGCCGCTACCTACCAAGAGGTATACCCAGGTAAAATCAAAGGGAACGCCACCGGTTGCCGGAAGAGCAAGTGGTGCTTCAGCAGCCATCGCGACCGGCGCTTCGGCTTCGGCCGTAGGCGCTTCGGCCGTGGGAGCCATTTCCATACCCGCGCCGGTACCTTCGAAACGGTAGTTCATCGAGTCGGTAGCCGCATTGAAGGGATATTTACCGGTGGGAGACCAAGAGGCGAACCCGAATTTCAGGTTCGTCGCATCGTAACCAAGCATATTCAGGGCTGAAACAACCTGGCTGGCAGTTTGACCGGTATAGCATGTTACGACAATTGGCTTATCGGCCGGAATTGCAGCCAGATTATCTGCCGTGAAGAGCGCTGTAGGATTCATGTGAACTGCACTGGGAATATGGCCAGCCGCGTAATCTTCAGCTTTGCGTACGTCTATGATGAACGGGTCGTTGCTGGGGTCGCCGTCGTTTAAGTTGTCAAAAACGTCGCTAGCCTTCATATTCTTGGTGCCCCCGCTGAAATAGGCGTCGGCCGCAGACGTGACCGTAGCGGCCAGCGGTTCTGGCCGGTCAAATACTGCAGTGGCCGCGAGTGACTCTTCGCTAATTTTGTAATCGTGCCCATCTACCGCTAGATCAAATGGAGCCGGACCGGTAAGCCCCTCTACCATGGCCCAGGCCGGAAAGCCAAAAAGAATACTCTTGGCTTCGTAGCCAAGCATATTGAGGGTCGAAACCATCTGGCTAGAGGTTTGGCCGGTATAGCAGTAAACCACGATCGGTTTATCGGCGGGCAGACTGGCCAGCTTTTCGGAAGTAAACGCCACTTTAGCGCCGATATTGACCGCACCGGGGATGTGTCCTAGCGCGTAGTCTTCAGGCGAACGCGCATCGACGATAAAGGGATCGTTGCTGGCGTCGCCATCATTTAAGATGTCAAACAATTCAGCTGCTTTGATATTTTGGGCTCCACCGCTGAAGTACGCGTCGGCCGCAACTTGGACGTCTTCGGCCGCTAGGCTGGCCCCGGTCAGTAGCAGGCTGAGCACCACGAGCAGAGCGATGACAATGGAGAATCGTTTTAACATTTTCTAATACCTCCTGGGAATAAGTCACAATTTTTATAGTTTTACGACGAGTTTTATTCGACCTAAATTTCCGGAAGCGACCCAGTTGAAGCTGCTGGTTGGTCATCCAAACTACCTCACCACTATTCGCGGACAGATAGCTCCTGTCGGGACATATCACTTCCTAGTGAAGTTAATACCTTAATAGTGCTTGGGATTGATTTTTTATTCGTACCTCCTCCTTGTTTGCGGTGTCCGCCAAATATCTATTCGGTTTGCACCGATTTTGCCGATAGGTTTTCGACTTGAGCTTGATCGTAACCAAGGCTGGCGAAATCGAAGTCGCCGGCCGGACCATGGCAGGTGTCACATGTACGCGCTCCGTCTTTGACAACTCCATGGCTGGCGATGATATTGACGACGGTGTCTTCAATAGTCCCGTCAGCCTGTCCGCTACGGGCAAATGTGACCGGGTCTAGGCCGGCTGGAGCCCGTACTGTGAGCGGCACAACCGGCACGATGATTGCCCCGTCCGTGTCCAATGTAGACCAGCCGCTCTTATTGTGCCAGACGCTATATCGCGGGCTACTCTGGCTGTTTTGGATGGTCGGGCTAAAAAAGTCGGTGGCAGGCCTCAGAACCGGAACGCTCGCGTCGGCCACGAGTTGGATATTTCGGCGAACATGGCAACTGCGACAATCCAGACGCTCATGCTTGGTATTAAGCAAGGGGTCTTTGTGCGGCGTCGCGGTATGGCAATCCCCACAGGCCACCGCCGCCTGAATCTCATGCTCTTGCGATGTGTGGCAACCAACGCAGGCTATACCGACAGAAGCATGCACGTCCTCCTTGGGGTGGGGTGTATGGCAACGCAGGCACGTTTGTCCGCCGGCGATCTGTACCGATCGGGCTGAAGCAAGCGTATCGCCGGGTTGAACTTCTTGAGCATGGCATAAAAGGCAGTTGGGTGGTACATCGCCGGCCGGGGTAGTGGTTCCGATTAAGCGGGCTAACCAAGGGTCGGGCCCGGCCACCGCGACGGCCTTACTGTGGTTCGAAGCCGCGGCCTGGCTCAGTTGGTCAGGATGGCAGCCGCGCTGGCCACATGTCGCTGGCCCTTCAAACTGGGTCATATCCTGGTGGAAATTTGCCGGCGAGATCTTGATTACAGTGGTGTTTTCCGGCGTGGTAGCAGGAGCAGCCAGGGCTATGGCTTCCTGAGGTATCGATTCGAGGGCTCGCTGTAGTGCCTGCGGTGAAGGGCTCGGACTTTGAAAGCCAACCCACAATAAATATCCGAACAACAGCGTGATAACTAATCCGCTCAGGCCTGACATCACCACGGCTCCCCACGTCGGCCGCGGGTTATCATGCTCACGCAGGACGTCGGGGTGCAAGCCGGTTAGACGGGCGTATTCCAACGGGTGCTCCTCTACCATTTGTCGTTTACTAATTTTGCCGGTAAAAATGCTCCCGTTAAAAGGGAAGATTGAAATATTAAAGTGGACGTTGTACATGTGCCACAACACGATGGCCAGGATGGCCAGCAGCGCTTCATCGCTGTGGGCGGTTTTGGCCATGGGAACGACAATGCCCGGCAGCCAGCGCGTGGCAACGGTCGGAAACCACAAAATGAGACCCGACCCGGCCATAATTATCATACCCCAAAAGACCGCCCAATAATCAAATTTCTCTTTGTAAGAGAACTTATCAAACAGTGGTTTCTCCCGGCGCAGCCCCACCAGGTAAAGTACCATCTGCGATACGTCCTTAAAGTCCTGCCACGAGGGAAACAGAGGCCGCCATGCCGGCAACCCGCGCCTAAATAGGACGTAAATTGCATAGCCCAGGTGGTGAACCGTGACGACAATCATCAGCACTGCAGCCCAGCGATGAACCAGGCGAATGAACTCAACCCCACCCATCACGGCGACCATGGCCTGAGCCCAGCCAACCGAGTGAAATTTTTGTGGCAGCCCGGTCAGGGCCAAAATCACAAACGCGATGATCATGCCCAGATGCTCAAGGCGGACACTAAGTGAAAAGCGGGTGAACGTTTCTTCCTTATGCTTCATCAGTTTTATCATCCTCAGGCGAAGCAAAATATTTATCTCGCAGCACCCGAACAAAGTCCATCACCACGTGCCCTTCCAGGGCAATAATGACCGAAAGGGTCAGGGTGACAAAGAATAATTCGGTATAGTAAACCGGTGCGGCCTGGGTGGGACTTGGCTCATAATGGCCCAGCCAGGCATCCGGGAAGCTGGTTGAAGCATCTTCGTGACACTTTCGACACGTCGTAACAAGATTCTCTTTGACAATTGTGCTGTCGGGGTCATCCGCGCCTTTAATATTGTGGGCGCCATGGCAGTCGAAGCAGACCGCCTCGCGGGGGGGGGGTACCCGGTTTCAATGGAAATAGCTCCAAGGTGGTACCGTGGAAGTCGGCCACATAAGTGTGGAAGACCTCGGTTGACAGGTCGTACTGGCTCATCAAGGTTTCGTCGGCGTGGCATGTGGCACACAGCGTGGGCGAATTAAGCCGAAATTGCAAAGCGTGGGGATCGTCCATCGTGTGGACCCCATGACAATCGACACAGGTTGGTACATCCTGATTATCTTCTTCAATCAGCCCCGTGCCGTGAACACTTTGACGGTATTCGTCGTAGATCGGGGTGTGACATTGACGGCACGTACCCGCAATTTCAACCCTTGCCTGCCTGAGGGAACGGGTATCGTGGGCTCCGTGGCAATCCACGCAAACAGCTGCCTCCATATTTCCCGCGGCCAGAGCGCGGGTGTGATTACTGTCTTGGACGCGATTATTCTGATCTGGGTGGCAGTCGAGGCAGGTTTCATTTAAGGTCAGGCTAAAGGCTCGCGGATCGGCGGCTGCAAGTTCGGGGTGAGGATAGGTGTCGTGATCGGGGTGACAGCCGCCGCAGGTCAACTCTTCCTGGCCGTGTACAGAAGTGTTGTAGCTCCCGCCGCTGACATGACCAGAAATCGTGCTGCCGTCATCAAATACAATAACGAGATCGGGGTTGCTGTGGCACGTCAGACAATTTTGGTTTTCCGTAATCGGGCCCTGGCTCCAGACCGGTGCCACGGATATGAACCAGAGAATCCCGAACAGCACGCCGGCAAGAATAGGCTTCCCCGCACTATAGCTGTGTTTGCGACTCATCAGTTTATCCAACATGCGATAAAGACAGGAAATTTTTGTGATATATTTCACATATGCTCAATTATAGCATTTTTTCTTATGAAACTCAATAGTTTTTATAAGTTTTACTGATAAAACCTCCTTATAAAAAACCATAAGCAGATCTTATAAAGCGGATTACATTACCGGTTGTTTATTTTGGATAACTATGTTAAAATATTCACAATGTAGTCATATAGACTTATGATGTCATGAAAGGGACATAGGCTATGCTGGATGTATATGAACTAAGCATCTTTTTAACCGCCGCCGAAACCGAAAATTTTTCCAAAGCTGCTCGCCAATTGAACATGACCCAGCCGGCTGTCAGCATGCAGATCCGGGCTCTGGAGAGAAAACTGGATGTTTCTCTGTTTCACCGGACAGGCCGTACCCTGGCCTTGAGCGAGCGAGGAAAAGCCCTGATGCCGTTGGCCCGAGAGATGATAAACCGGTCGCTTCGCATTGAAGAGGAAATTGAGTCCCGAAAAGGAGAGGTCGTCGGTCATCTGAAAATTGGCTGCAGCACGACTACCGGCAAATACATATTGCCACACCTGGTTGCCGGGTTCCGCCGGCGCTATCCAAAGGTGCAAATTAGTATTTTCAATCACAGTCGGGAGATGGTGCTGGGCGAACTGGGCGACGGGATTGTGCAACTCGGCGTGGTCAGTTTTGAACCTGACTGCAAAGAGACAGTCTATCGCCATTTCTTTACCGATTTCGTTGTGTTGATCGTTCCGGCTGACCATTCCTGGGCCAAACGCGATGTTGTCGCCCCAGAGGAGTTGCGTCAGGTCGACTTCATTATGCGCGACGGCGAGTCGGGCACACGACAAGAGGTCGAAACCGCGCTCCAGCGGGTTGGTTCAAGCATCACTGATTTAAATCTGGTCATGGAAATCGGCAACTCCGAGGCCATCAGTATGGCCGTAGAGGAGGGGATTGGAGCTGCTTTTGTATCCCGAGCCGTAGCTCGACGGGGTATTGAGCTAGGCAGAATCAAAGAAGTTCGGGTAGCCGGCTTATCCCTCCAGCGCGATGTCTTCATTGCTCATAGCCAACGCCACCCGGCTACGCGGGCTCAAAGCGAGTTTTGGAATTTCGTTCAAGAATCCCACAATGAGAAGCTGCTGCTAAAAGTGGCTGCTTAGCAGTGGAAGTCCCCACTCATTCTAGCCAGTTTAGCATGCGTTCATTAACGCCGCGATAGTCCAGGTCAAGTTGTGCCTGCAATTCGGGGGAAAAAAGCGGCCGCTGGTCGCTGCCGTCGGCGTTCATGACCCATAATTCCCAGAATCCAGTCCGATCGGTCAAGAAGGCGATCCGGCTGCCGTCCGGCGACCAGGCCGGCGCGGCGCTGTTGTACTGTGGATCCGCCAGGATGGGGGGCTTGGTCAAGCGTTGGCGCTGGCCTGTGGCCAAATCGAGGGTATAAACTTCCCAATGGTCGTGCTGCTTATAGGTTATGGCCAAGCGCCGGCCATCCGGGGAAAAAACCGGCCCGGTGTCGCGAAGGTCCGTCGAAATCGGCCACAAGTTGCCACTCGTTACGTCGAGCTGCATCAGCCCTTTGTCGCCATCATAAATTATGCGCCACGGGTTTTGCGGATCCCAAGCCGGGTTATAGCTGTACGGGTCCGCCGCTAAATCTTCAAATGTGCCGGTGGCAATATCGATCCGGCGCAATCCCCAACGTAAATCCTCACGCCGAATATAGCACACCGTAATACCATCAGCCGTGGTTTGAAACGAGGTAACTTCGGCCACATCCTTGGGAATACGAATGCCGTCGTCGAAATCAAATTGCCGGCACTCTTCCGGCGGATCACGGCGACCACCATGCTGAAAGGATAAAATGATTTCTTGACCGTCGGGCGACCAGGTCGGCGATTTGGGCTGGCGAATGTCGCCCACAATGGCCTGCTCCCCACTGCCGTCAATATTGATGGTATAGAGCACGCCGAATTTGGCCCCATCCCAGCGCGTAAAAGCGACCCGCCGCCCCTCGGGCGATATCACCGGGTCGATGACTCCGCTTGCCAGCAAGCGCAAGTCGCTGCTGTCGGCATTCACTACGTACAGGTTTCCGCCACTGCTCGTGGCAAAAACTAATTTACCGACTGAATTTCGGGGATCTGTACCGGGGCGCTGGGTGGCCGGGGTAGAGCTTGTTACCGAGGGTGAATCGGGCAGCGAGGAGGATGCCGCTAAAGAGTCGACTACCGGTAAATCAGCCGGTTCAGCCCCAAGCAAGCGGACGTACGCGGGACTTGCCGAAATCCAAGCAAAACTGCCATCCTCTCTGACAATGTTCAACCAGTGGCCCGAGGGGTTGATGCCGATCACATCAAAGCGATGCCCGGCAAACACGCCGCCGACAGGTGCATATTCCAGGCCGGGACCCTGTCGCAAGTTGAGTGCGTTGGCCGTTACCTCTACCTGCACAGCCGCCGACTCGGGGGCTGGTGTGACCATAGGGGTTGGAGTCGGGTTGCTAGCTAGGGCAAATGGGGTAACCGTGGGCGTGGGCGAAGGAAATGGAATAGGAGTCGACGTCGGCGGCGCCCCAGCCATCCCCGGCTGCTTCACTTCGAGTTGGCTGCGGTCGCGTTGAATGACAGTCGACGTTGCGGTCGTGCTGTTCGTGGCGCAGGCCGTTAAGGTTATTAAGCTCAAAAAAATTATCAAATATCTCATTATCCACCTTGCGGGTGAGCAGCACGATATCGAGCCCGGCCAACAGTGCCGGTCACCCGCTTGGCTTAGGCCCACACGATGAGCCCCGGTAAATACGGGGTCGATAGGTCGGAGTGGGCCGGGATCACCCGTACGGTATAACCGTGCCGGCCGCTTGCACCGCACGAGACATTCTTGGCCTCAAAAAGATGGACGCCGCCTATTCCGTCCCGCCTGGCGTGTTCCATGGGCATGGCCACGGTCTCAACAAGTTCATCGGCCGCGTCAACCCGTCCCAGGTAGAGTTCCACTTTTACATCATCCGGACTGAGCGCACCCAAACGAATGCGGGATTTGGCCCAAAAATGCCCCCCCACTTGAAGCTCATCAAACGACTCGAGCTCAACAGACTCAATGCCGACGTCCGACCACTTTTCCTGTACGCGGGCTCGCCATTTCGACAAAGCCTTGGCCCGGTTCATGCGCCTGGCCGCGAGATTGTGGAAATGACCGGCCGAGGGTAGGTAGTAGCGCTCGGTATAGTCCTGAACCATACGATGGGTATTAAAGAAGTGGCACAGGGTTCGAGTCGATGCCTTCATCCGTGAAATCCAACGACGCGGTAGGTTGTCGACCCCACGGTCGTAAAAGAGAGGAATGACATCAAGTTCGAGCGAGTCATACAGGGCATCGGCTTCGACTTGATCCTGGTATTCGCGGTCATCGTAGATTTCACCTTGCCCAATCGCAAAACCAACTTGGGGTTGGTAGGCTTCATCCCACCAGCCATCTAACGTACTCAAATTAAGTACGCCATTGGCTGCCGCCTTCATGCCGCTGGTCCCGCTCGCTTCCAGCGGTCGCAGCGGATTGTTAAGCCACAAATCGACACCTTGCACTAGATAGCGCGCCACGCCCATGTCGTAGTCCTCGAGAAATACCAGGCGTCGTCGAAACCTATCTTGACGGGCCAACTCGGCAATCTGCTGGATAAGATACTTGCCGGGATCGTCTCGAGGATGAGCTTTACCGGCAAAAATAAATTGGACCGGACGATCAGGATGGTTTACAATGCGATCCAAACGGTCCGGGTCGCGCAACAGCAGCGTTGCCCGCTTGTACGGGGCAAAACGACGGGCAAAACCCACGGTCAGCGCCTCCGAATCCAGAATTTCGTCAACGCCGTGAATTTGCGTTTGCGAGGCTCCGCGCTGTTCTAGTTGAGCCCGCAAACGGTAGCGGGCAAAGGAAACCAGCCGCCGCCGGCGCCGCTCGTGGGTGCGCCACAGTTCTTCGGCGGCTATCTGATCGGCCCGCTGCCAGACCGACTCGTCGGCCGGCTCTTCCCGCCAGCGTGGCCCTAGATAGCGATCGTAAAGATCCTTCATCTCCCGGGAAATCCACGACTCAAAATGAACACCGTTCGTGACGTGCTCAATCGGGATTTCTTCTTGAGGTAGGCCCGGCCAGACGCTCTGCCACATCCGCCGGCTCACCTGCCCGTGTAAGCGGGCCACGCCATTGCGATGGGCAGCCAGATGTAGGGCCAGGATAGTCATACAGAATCGCTCACCGTGATCGTCAGCATTTCGCCGGCCTAAAGCCAGAAAATCATGGAATGCCAGGCCCAAATTGCGGGCGTAGTTCCCAAAATAACGCTCCATCATATCGGGCGGAAAATAATCGTGGCCGGCCTCGACCGGGGTGTGGGTGGTGAAGACCAGCCCGGCTGAGGCGGCTTCGCGGGCCTCGGCAAAGGACAAATCGCTCGTTTCCATAAGCCGGCTCACGCGTTCCAGGGCCAAAAAAGCGGCATGACCTTCGTTCATATGGTAGACAGCAGGTTCCATGCCCAGCGTTTCTAAGGCGCGAAACCCACCTATACCCAGCATGATTTCTTGCTTGATACGCATCTCCAAGTCGCCGCCATATAACTGATAGGTTATGTTGCGGTCTTCGACCCGGTTGGCCGGAATATTCGTATCTAATAAGCAGAGCGGAATCCGACCTATCTGAGCCCGCCAGATTTGAGCGGATACGGATCGGCCCGGATAAGCGACCTCGACGGTGAGGGGTTCCCCATCACTATCCAACTCGAGCACCAGGGGCAGGTTATAAAAGTCGTTATCTTCGTAATGCTCCTGCTGCCAGCCGGCTTCGTTCAGATATTGTTGTAGGTACCCCTGTTGGTATAACAGCCCAACACCGACCAGAGGAATGCCAAGATCGCTGGCCGATTTGAGATGGTCGCCGGCCAGCGCGCCAAGTCCACCCGCAAAAATAGATAAGCACTCGGTCACGCCGAATTCGGCTGAAAAGTAGGCAAAGAGCGGCCCGTCGTTCGAACTGTGCGTTCGCTGGAACCAGGTCGTTCCACCGGCCATATACGTATCAAAATCTTGACAAACGCGCTCCAAGTAGGCCAGGAAGCCCACATCATTAGCCGCAGCTTCGAGCTTCTTTTGGTCAATTGTACCTAACATCAAA
This sequence comes from Anaerolineae bacterium, assembly GCA_041576335.1. Taxonomy (GTDB): domain Bacteria; phylum Chloroflexota; class Anaerolineae; order 4572-78; family J111; genus JANQQF01. Next base: position 11,349 of record JBFGLD010000021.1, read on the forward strand.
ACCGGGTTGTGCAGCGTAGCTTCCCACAAGTCGCTGTCCAAGCGGCGAAATAGTTCAATTGTTTCGTGGTTCCAGGCCCACCGAAGGTTAAAGGCCAGTTCCCGCAGCCGGTTTAGGGTGGCCGGCAGCGCCGGAACGACATTGAAAGTGCGTATTGGTTTCATTATTAATTCCCCCTTTCCAATTCAAGCTGAATAATTTTGGCCAATTATTCGATCAAGATCACGTGGACTTCGCCCGGGCCGTGAACGCCCATGACCAAGTTTAATTCAATATCAGCGGTTTTACTTGGGCCGGTAATAATTACCACATTGGCCGTGGTCGAAAGGAAGCGCTCTCCTTCTAGGGCCATCCAGGTCGGCAAGTCGGGGTAGAGGTTACTTACAGGCAATAGGGCAACGTGAACCGGTGGGAGTAGGGAAGCACTGCGCGGACGACCGGCCCCACTGTTGACGACGAGGCTGCCGGTATCGGCCAAACCGGCAATCGCGGCCGTGACGCCGAGCGGGATTTGCTCGATTTCGCGGCGAACAACCGCATCGTCCTGCTCATGATTTTTCAGCCGCACCAAATTAATTTTAGCTGCCTGCAATCGCTCGGCCAGGCCATCGACGGGCAGCTCGTCGATCTCCCACGACAGCACGGCCGTCGCCCGCTGAACCTGCGCCAATTTCACAAATTGATCCAGCGCCCCAATCGGAGGGAGAGGACCGTACACCCGACCGCTTAAAGCTTCAAGTTCTTGACGCCAACGCGGCACCAAATCACGCGGCCGGAACGGCAGCGGCTGGAATTGAGGTAATCGGCGCTCACGGTCAACCTTGAACTCCGGGTTGTTAGCGCCGCGCCGGAGCCGCCCCATAATTTGCTCACGTGCAGCGCTAGACATGCTTCGCTCCGTTTTGTTTCCGCTGCCGTTTAGCCCAGCGCTCTTGAAAAGTCGGTGTGGTCAAAGTAGGAAAATCACGCCGGCCCGTCCAGGCGCTGAGCGGACCCGGCAGCCGGCGAACCCAGCCATTCTTCCCCAGCAAACGCAGCCCCATTCCGGTCAATTTAGCCCCTAATCGATAAATCCCCGGCCGGATTGCCGCATAGGCATACAGTTTGATGCCGGCTTGCAGCCAACGCGGGGCCTGACCGGCTTCGACCGTATCGCGGCGCAGCCTCAGCAGTAGTTCGGGCAAATTAATACGGACCGGACAAACATCACGACAGGCACCACACAGTGACGAGGCGTGGGGTAGTTCGCCAAATTGGGCCAAGCCGCTAAAAAGTGGGCTGAGAACGCTGCCAATCGGACCGGGGTAGGTATGGCCGTACGCATGTCCACCGATGCTACGATAAACCGGGCAGGCGTTTAGGCAGGCCCCGCACCGAATGCAGGTTAAAACTTCGGCCAAATCCGACTCCAAAATCTGGCTGCGTCCGTTGTCGACCAGAACTAGATGCAGCTGCTCCGGGCCGTCACTATCACCGGGGCGGCGCGGCCCGGTGATCAGCGAGGTATAGACGGTCAGTTTCTGTCCGGTGGCGCTGCGCCCCAACAGCTGCAGCACCAGCGCCAAATCGGCCGGGGTAGGCACGATCCGCTCAAGGCCCATCATAGCCACGTGGATGCGCGGCATGGAGGTGGTCATGCGGCCGTTGCCTTCATTGGTGACCAGGGTCAGGGTGCCGGTATTGGCCACCGCAAAGTTAACCCCGCTGATACCCATATCGGCCTCCAGAAATTTTTGCCGTAAGGTGCGGCGGGCAATCGCTGCCAGTTCCGCTGGAATATCCGTGTATGCCACCCCGAGCTTTTGCTGAAACAGCCGTCCGATGTCCTGTCGCGTTTTGTGGAGCACCGGCACGATGATGTGGCTTGGCACGTCCCGATCAAGTTGGGCAATATATTCGCCCAGATCGGTTTCTGTCACTTCGAGACCGGCCGCTTCCAGGGCAGCGTTAAGATGAATTTCCTCAGTCACCATCGACTTGGATTTGATTATCTGCTTGACCTCGTGCTCAAGGGCAATCTCTTTGACAATACGGCAAGCCGCTGCGGCATCCTCAGCCCAATGTACCACACCACCGGCCTGCTCGACATTTTCCACCAACATATCCAGGTAGCGATCCAAGTTGGCGATTGTGTGGCGGCGCATCAAACGAGCCCGGTCCCGCACGATCTCCACATCCGGCAGGGTAGCCAGCGAGTCGGCACGTTTGATCAAGAAGCTGCTTGTGCCCTTACCCAAGGCTCGCCGCATTACTTCGTTATTTATTCCTTGGTCAATACGCTCGTAAAACTTGATCGGGGCAGTATGCATTTCAATCCTCAACGCTTTGGATGACACGGTTAGCCGGCAGAATCTGTCGGCTCGTCAAATTCGCAAAATAATTTGTAAGGCATGGTGCGGGACACGAAGACGGCCGAATTGCATTACGTTTCAGATCCCAAGTACTGACAGCGACTCGGCAGCCCGCCAGATTGCCCGCAGAATCCTCTCCCTCATTCCTGGTTAGCCAAGATCTGGGCAATATGGACCGCATTAGTCGGTTTGCCCTGGCGATGCAGGCCAGCGTTAATATGCATCAGGCAGGACAAACCACAACCGACAACGCAATCCGCCTGAGTCTCATCCAGCGCCCCAATCTTTTTGGCCAACATATCCTCAGAAATTGGCGCAAATTTAATGCTAAACAGCCCGCCGAAGCCGCAGCACTGCTCCGCTTGCGGCAGCGGCACCAATTCCGCATTTTTCACGTTGGCTAAGAGGGCCTGCGGCTGGCGATTTACCGCCAGGCCGCGCAGCAAATGGCAGGAGGGATGGTACGTCAATTTGCCGCTGAACTGTGCACCCACATCGGTCACGCCCACTACATCGACCAAAAATTGGCTGAACTCAAAAACATTGGCTGCAACTTGCTTGGCTCTGGCCTGCCACTCCGGCTCTTCGCCCAAAAGATCGGGATAGTGATGGGCGATCATATCGGCACACGAACCGGAGGGTAATACGATGGGGCCGTCATCCCGCTCTAATACTTTAATGGAATATTTGGCCATCCGTCGGGCATCATCCCAAAAACCGCCGTTGAAAGCCGGCTGGCCGCAGCAAGTTTGCCCGTGAGGAACCTCAACCGTGATGTCCAACCCCTCCAAAACTGTCACCACCGCCTCGCCAACCTCCGGCGCAAGATGATCAACCAGGCACGTGACAAATAGACGCACCCGGTCGGGCGACCGGCTATGGGCTCGAGCCGTGTTCATCGCTGCCTCCTTTGTCGCTCGTTGAGATACTTTTATAGCTATACCATATCGAGGGATTATCCCCGTAAAGCAGGATCTCTTCAGACCGGTGCAAAACTCCATCGGCTCCGAAAACCTTGGTGAGTTCGAGGAAAAGGTACTTTTGATTCATCGTAGATCCTCGTTCGACGAGAGTATCGTGGCTTGGGGTGACGTAGCGGGCAGGAGGAATAACTCAACAAAGCATACTACATATGCTAAAAAGTTGCCAATTCTCAACAGGCAGTTTTGTCCGCAGGCAGATCGGTGGGACGACTAACTGACTGAGCAAATACTATAATGTTGTTGTGTTTTGTCGCCCCGTTCAGACGTATCACATCTATATACTGTGAATTTTGACTCAAATGGGGATGATGTGCTACAGTGAAGCACCAGCGGCAGCCGTCCTGCTGCCGGCAGTCAGGAGCAGGCTATGAAGGTCTTTCAAATACAAGATGAATGGTCGATCGACAATTTGACCTTGACCACCCGGCCCGACCCGAAAGCGGGACCAGGCCAGGTGCTGCTGCACATGAAGGCTGCCTCGCTGAATTACCGCGATTTGGTTGTGCCGCAGCGGGGATACGGCGCCTTAACCGGCAGCCTGCCGTTGATCCCCATCTCGGACGGGGTCGGCCAGGTTGTGGCCGTCGGCGACGGCGTCAGCCGCGTGGCGGTCGGCGATCGAGTCTGCCCGATGTTTATGCAGCGATGGATCGCCGGCGAGCCCAGCCGGCAGCGGATCACGGCCACGCTCGGCGGCCCCCTGGACGGGGTTATGGCCGAATATATGGTGCTTAGCGAACAAAGCGTGGCCAAAGTACCGGCCCACCTCAGTGACGAAGAGGCCGCCACACTGCCCTGCGCCGCGCTCACGGCCTGGAGCGCCATCGTTACCGATGGCCGGATCAAGGCCGGCGACACGGTATTAGTTCAGGGCACGGGCGGCGTGTCGCTGTTCGCTCTGCAGTTCGCCAAGCTGTTGGGCGCTCACGTGATTGTCACCTCAAGCAGTGACGAAAAGCTCCGGCGCGCGCTGGAACTCGGGGCCGACCAGGGCCTCAACTACCGGTCCCA
>JBFGLD010000022.1:0-15126 GCA_041576335.1 Anaerolineae bacterium
GATTAGCACGCCACCGGCAGTCGCGAGCGACGACCCGGATAGCCTGGGGATCACGGCCTTGGTGAGCGAGTCCACCTCCTACTTTCAAGGATCGTCTGCAGGCAGAATGCATAATATTGCTTTATCGGCTTCAAAGTTTCATGGTGTGGTCATACCGCCCGGCCAAATTTTTTCTTTCAATGAGCATCTGGGCGAAGTGACCAAAGAGAATGGTTTTGACGAGTCGCTGATTATTTTCGGTAATCGAACGACGGTCGGCATCGGTGGCGGTGTCTGCCAGGTTAGCACTACTGCCTTTAGAACAGCTTTTTTCGGTGGCTTTGAAATTGTTGAGCGTTGGGCCCACGGTTATCGGGTCGGCTGGTACGAAATTAACTCTATTCCAGGGATCGACGCGACTATTTATACGCCTGATGTTGATTTCAAGTTCCGCAATGACACCGGGCATTACATCCTTATTCAAACTGAAACCGATCTAGAAGCCGGAACCTTGACCTTTCGATTCTACGGAACGCCGACCAGCCGCGAGGTGGTCATCAGCGAACCGGAGAAGAAGAATCGGATCAGGCCGGGTCCCCCAGTTTACGAACCGGATCCCTCTCTGCCGAAGGGCGCGGTTAAACAAGTTGATTGGGCCAATGATGGCTTGGATGTAAGCGTCACCCGCCTGGTAAAAGAAGGTGATGACATAATCCACGAGGATACGATCCTGAGCCGATATCGTCCTTGGCGAGCTGTCTACAAGGTTGGGACAGGAGAGAAGCGTGTCGAGTGAAACTGTTTTAGTGGTTGACGATCGTGATGACAGCGTAAGTTTTCTATCCCAATACGTTTTGGAGCCAAACGGCTACCACATTGTCAAAGCTCGTAACGGTATCGAAGCGATGGAGGCTATTTCGACCAAGGAGATTGATTTAATTATCTCCGACTTGGTTATGCCAAAGATGGGTGGCTTAGAACTACTGGAGAGTATGCGCGAGCATGGTCTCGATACCCCGGTCATTTTGATGACCTTTCACGGGTCCGAAGGCACCGCAGTGCGCGCCTTTCGGCTGGGCGCGCGTGATTATATCATCAAGCCGTTTGCCATCGAGGAAATGCTGGACGCCATCGATCGGGCACTGACCGAGTCGCGTCTGAGAGGAGAGCGTGATCAACTTGTTCAAACGGTCTTGAGAGTTAATCAGCAGCTCGAAAATCGGGTGCAAGAACTGCGTTTTTTGTACGGGATCGGACGGTCGGTGACCTCACTAAAAGATCTTGGACAAATTCTCAATCGAATTGTCGAAGCTGCAGTATATTTGACAAAATCCGAAGAAGGGTCGCTTATGCTGGTTGACCCGTCGTCAGGAGAGCTATATCTGCGGGCCGCACGAGGTATGGGCGAAAAGAATGCCCGCAATTTCCGGCTAAAAATCCACAATAGCATCGCCGGTCAGGTCGTACGAACGGGGCGCCCAATTATGATCGGCGGGATGAACCATAACGAATCATTTAGAGTTACCACCGATTATTTTGTAAAAGCCCTGATCAATGTACCGCTAAAAGAAACTGACGACGTGATCGGCGTATTAGCCGTAAATCAAAAAAATATTGTTAGAGCCTTTACCGACCGCCACTTAACATTACTGATGGCCCTGGCCGATTATGCCACCATCGCCATCCAAAATGCCCGACTTTATGCCCAACTGACCTTAGACGTAGACCGGGCCTTGCGATCGAGTCAGGAGCTTGAACGGATGGTGACCAGCCGTACCGAGGAACTTAAGGTAGCCAACCGGCAATTGGTGAAAAAAGAAAAGCTGGCAGCGTTAGGTTCTCTCGCCACCGGTGTGGCCAAAGAGATCGATACACCCATCAGCGCGATTTTGAATAACCTCAACCAACTGAGTAATCGGGTAGACCCTAGTGATGATAACCTTCATCTGATCGCCACCCTGGAACAAGAAACGCTACGTTGTCAACAGGTTGTACACAGCCTGCTCGATTTTTCCGGCGAGCGCATGCACCAACCCATCGATACAGACCTTAACGATATTATCGAGAGGGCTTGGTCCAGGTACGTCAACGAGCACGAGCCTGATCAAAAAATTGAATTTATTCGCGGGTTCGACCCGCAGCTGCCCTTAGTATCCATTGACAGTAAACAGATTGAGCAAGCCATATTCTATCTTATTCGCCACGCTTGCCAATCCATGCCCGAGGGTGGCAGTTTGCGGATTACAACCCGACCGGTAGGTTCTTTACTGCAAATTATTATCAGCGATACCGGGCAGGGTATTTCTTCAGAGGATCTTCGCCATATTTTTGATCCGTTCTACAAAACCAGCCGTCTGGAACAGGGTCTGGACCTTTCAATTTCTTACGCCGTGATTCGAAGACACAAAGGCGTAATCCAGGTTGAAAGTGTACCGGACGAGGGCACAACCTTTGTAATCCATCTTCCTAAATAACCTGTTAAGGAAAGCGCCTTCTGGATTTTTTGATCGGTTATTTAATTGGAACATTGACGAAAGCCGTGGTAAAATCCCTAGATAAATGGACAAGCAATCGCATTCGCAAATTCAAGTCGTCGGTCATAACTGGGCCATCGATTTTTTAAGTCGACAACAGCAGGCGGGGCGTGTGCCTCAAGCGTTGTTGTTGAGCGGCCCGCAAAATGTGGGGAAGAGTACGGTTGCCAGATTCATTGCTCAAGTTCTGAATTGTCAAACATCGCCAATACCATGTGGCCAATGCTTATCCTGCCGTAAGGTTGTCAATAATATTCACCCGGACGTCCGAATTTTTGATGATGACAGTCGGGCGATTAAGATTGACGAAATTAGGGCGCTGCAACGTGAACTTTCACTTTCACCCTACGAAGGTCACTATCGAGTGGCAATTCTCTGTAATTTTGAACGGGCTACCATAAGCGCGGCCAATGCGCTGCTGAAAACCTTAGAAGAACCTGCCTCGCAGGTGGTGATGATCCTGACTGCGACCGACCCGAGCGCGTTACTACCTACGATTGTATCGCGCTGTCAGGCAATATCTCTCCGATCCCTGCCGGTGGCTCAGGTGTCCAGCGCTCTCGAGGAACGGTGGCATGCTGCTGCGGAAAAGGCAGAACTGTTGGCCCACTTATCCGCGGGGCGATTAGGCTGGGCAGTGCGCGCTTTAGAAGACGAAAATATGTTGGCCCGCCGGCAAGATTGTTTCGACGCGTTATTCCAACAACTGCATTCGAACCGGGTCGAGCGGTTGGCTTATGCCCAGATTGTTGGGCGCAGTTCGGCAGTGCTCAAAGAGACGCTAACCATTTGGTTGACTATTTGGCGCGATCTGCTGTTGTTACAAAGTGGCGGCCAAACACGGATTCTCAATATAGACTGGCAAGACAGGCTGGCAGCCATAGCATCTCAGACTACGATTTCTCAAGCCAAGGAAATGGCGAATAGGTTACGAACAGCGCTGATAAACTTGGAACACAATGTGAACCCTCGGCTTACATTGGAGGTCGTTCTTTTGCAGCTGCCTGCATACCAAACCAATTGAGAACGGTTTGGTCCGCAGAGATATTCGGCGTTGGCACTGTAATGGTCACTTTCTCTATACCAGATATCCGATTTACGAGGCTGTAAATAGCACACGAAGGGTAATTTCGGGGATAATTATGCCAAAAGTAGTTGGGGTTAGATTTAAACCTGTTACCAAGATATATTATTTCGATCCGACCAGAGTAGACGAGCTTTGGGTAGAGGATCGTGTCATCGTGGAAACATCGCGCGGCTTGGAATTAGGCATGGTTGCATTTCCGCTCCAAGATGTGCCTCAAAATGACATTAAAGGAAAGTTGAAACGCGTTATTCGCAAAGCTACCCCCATCGATCTTATACAATCCGAACAGTACCGGACGAAAGAGCCTGCAGCTTTAGAAACGGGTAACCAGCTGGTCAAAAAAATAGGTATTCCCATCAAAATTCTTCAGGCCAGTTATAACTTTGATGGATCTCGTTTGATTTTTTCGTTTATCTCTGAGCAACGTGTAGATTTCAGAGACTTGGTTAAAGAGCTGGCCCGCTCTTTGCACACTCGCATAGAGATGAAGCAAGTGGGTGCCCGTGACGAAACAAAAATTTTAGATGGGTACGGTCGTTGTGGCCGGAGATTGTGCTGTTCGAGCTGGCTGACCGAATTTCATCCTGTTTCGATCCGCATGGCCAAACAGCAAGGCCTGCCCCTGGCACCCTCGGAGATATCCGGCCTCTGCGGTCGGCTGTTGTGCTGCCTGGCTTATGAGAACGAGTTTTATACGGAAATGAAAGAGACTCTGCCCAAGGTTGGCGCCCAGGTAAAAACCGGTAAAGGTATTATTGGCACGGTGCGCGGGCTAAATGTCATCAAAGAAACGGTTCTCTTAGAAATTGAGGGAAACGATACGTATGTAGAACTCGGCATCAGCGAAATTGAGTCTGTTCAAGAGAAGCAGAAAAAGCGTTAAACGATGGGGCATTATCATAAAACATGAGTGGAAATAGAGCCATCGCAGGTGAAAATCACTTCTTGATACTAAATCTACAGCCATTCAATTCAAACAGCCCCATATCCGGGACGTCAAGTGGCTGCCCCGATAATTCGATACCTTAGATAACTCAATGAACGACCCGGTTTCTGAGACGGAACGGCCTCGCCCACGAGGGTACCGGTTTGGGCCGGCAGTCCCGGTCTTGATCTGGACGGGGCTGGCCTGGCTTCTGGTCAATCTGATTGGCAGCGCCTGGCCCCCTGATTTAACTCAACGTAACTTCACCGCTTCGATGTCTAATGATTTAACCTCAACTGCGGCTTCATTACCCACGACGACTGCCCCTTCCAAAGACTCGCCAATCTTAAGGTTCAACGGTCACAAAGCCTACGAGCAGGTTTTGGCTCAAAGTGAAATCGGCCCCCGGCCAACCGGTTCTGCAGCCGGTTGGTCCACGGGTAATTTTATTATTGCGGAATTAAGAAAAACAGGTTGGCCAGTTGAGATTCAACCATTTGTCTTCAAAGGTATCAAAGGTCGAAACATTATTGGCAAGCGAGGATCCGGTCCCCTTATAATTTTAGGGGCACATTACGATACCCGCCCTGCCGCAGATCGTGATCCCAACCCGGCCCTCCGCGCAAGATGGATTGAAGGTGCCAACGACGGCGCCAGTGGGGTGGCCGTGCTCCTCGAACTGGCCCGTGTGCTTGAACTTGGTAAGCTCAGTCATGAAGTTTGGTTGGTCTTTTTAGACGCTGAAGATCGAGGGTCTTTAGATGGTTGGCCCTTTGCCGTTGGGGCGCGTCACCTGGTTAAGACTTTAAGCTTGCAGCCTCAAGGTGTTGTTATTGTCGATATGGTCGGCGATAGCGATCAAAATATTTTTTTCGAGAGCAATTCGACAACGTCACTGAGACAGGAGATTTGGTCGGTTGCTGCCGAACTGGGCCACGAAGCTTACCTCATCCCCAAAGTCAAGTATACGATCATCGACGATCATATTCCGTTTATCGAGCGAGGTCTAACCGCTGTGGCTATCATCGACTTTGATTATCCCTTCTGGCACATGCTTAATGATACCGCCGACAAAGTGTCGCCCCAAAGCCTGGAGCGTGTCGGGAGTACCTTGGAGATGTGGCTGGAAAAGGACCAGTAGCCAGCTAAGGCCGGCCAGGCTGTAACTTGCAACTTCATCAACAATGATCCCCTAAACAACCCATCACATCCGAATACAATATTTACGGTACTTTTATGGACCTTGTATAGTCTAAGGCTCTTTTTTGAGCTACACTTTTTTATGTAGTCTGTCTTGCCTGTAACCTCAGAAACTCTCATTCTGGACGTAGATGCTAAAATTAGTACCTCTGGATATTAATTATCCGGAAAAAGTGTGGTATACTTTTCGTAAAGATAGCGTAAAGGCAGGCTGACATAAATAGTCTTCATTTGCCAAGGCTAAGCCAAGCGGCGTACGCTGCGGGAGTGCTTAAGCGAAGTCGCGTTAGCATAAACAGGCAATGTGATCTACAGCCTTGTCAACCATGATTTGGAGGGGCGAACAGATTTCCGGGCAGCGTCGCTTCTGGTCATAGCGATTGACAAACCACTACGCGCTCGATGATATTTTATCTTGGGAGGATAATTTATCATGGATGTATTAAGCATCATAATCGGGGGAATGTTGGGCGGATTAGCGGGGTGGGCAATTTCCAGCGCAACTGCCAAGCGGCGTGAGGCTAATCGGCGGTCGAGCGAAGCTCTCAAAGCCAAAGAAAAAATGTCTGAGATGAAGGGCAAGGCCAAGAACAGCAGAGAACGCAGCTTTGCTGAAATGTTACAAGGCTTTCTACTCTACACCTTTGGATTTGTTATGATTTTTGTGATGGTCGCTGTCATGCTGGGTTCGGTGCTTTAAGCCCTGATTTCGGCGCCCGGCACACCTGGCACCAGGTCAACCTAAGGCCAATTTGGCAACTGTAACCCCATCGCCGCCCTCGTTTTCGTGACCAGCTCGATACGAAGCAACCATGGGATGATCACCCAACTCCCGGCGCACAACCTGGCGCAGAGTACCGCTGCCCTTGCCGTGAATAATTCTGACCCAGGGCAGCTTGGCCATAAACGCCTGGTCGAGATACTGTTCTAAGTGCAGAAGTGCCTCCTCGGCAATTTGACCTCGTAAGTCCAGCTCCATACCCGGTGACTCAACGGTCGGCAATTTAATCGTAGACTCGATTTTGACCGGTTCGGACGGGGCCGCCTTTTCCCGCACCTCAACTTCATCTAGGCGCACGGTGGCTCTAAAGTTACCCAGTTGCACCTCCACCTGCTTGTTGTGAACCTCAACCACCTCGCCGATCGTATTAAACTGGCTGATAAACACCCTATCACCCGGCCGGACTGGATCGGACACGGCCCGCTTCTTGGGAAGCGAGGAAGTTTCATTGACGGCAATTCGGGCTTCAACGCTTTTGAGCTGTTCTTCTACCTCATCGATACGCGCTGGGTCACGTTGGTCGGCCATATCGGAGTCGTCGGGGCGGCCAGTTTTGGCGGATACATCGCCGACATCTAACGGCGGAGGCTGCTGGTGCATCATGTTTTGAGCCTGCGCTTTCATAACCCTGATTTCCTCACGAAGCGCCTTAATTTCGCGCCGGGCGTCGGCCCGAGCCGAACTAAGAATATCGCGCCGTTCGGCATCGATCTCATCAAGGCGATGCTGAAGCTGTTGGCGATACGCCTCCGCTTCCGCTTGCTCAGCCCTAGCCAACTGGTGTGCCTGTTGGGCCGCCTCGACCTGGGCTCTGATTTCGGCCAACATCGCCTCCACTTGTTGGGCATTTTCGCCGACCAGGCCTCGAGCCTGGTCGATTATTTCTCGAGAAAGTCCTAGCCGCCCGGCGATCGCAAAGGCGTTTGAAGCCCCGGGTAATCCTATCTGCAAATGAAAGGTTGGGGCCAGACTCTCCAAGTCAAACTGCATACTGGCATTTCCAACGCCGGGGGTGGTATGGGCGTAGGCTTTCAATTCGGAGAAATGGGTGGCCACAAAGGTGGTCACCCGCCGCTCCAGCAGGAGGGACAATATCGAGCGAGCCAAGGCCGATCCTTCAATGGGATCGGTTCCAGCTCCCAACTCGTCAAAAATTACTAATGATCGTTCGTCACACTGGGCCAAGATATCGACGATATTGGTCATGTGAGACGAAAAAGTGGACAGGCTTTGTTCAATGGACTGCTCATCGCCAATATCAGCAAAAATTTGGTTAAACACTGGCAGTTTCGATCCCTCCGCAGCCGGGATGCGCAAGCCCGCCTGAGCCATCGCGGCCAACAAACCAATCGTCTTCAAGGAGACAGTTTTTCCCCCTGTGTTGGGGCCGGTAATGACCAACATTCTCGTTTCTTCAGGCAGGGCCACATCAATTGGCACGACCGACTCCGGATCGAGCAGCGGGTGGCGAGCCGCCGCGAGCTTGAAATCGCGCCGATCCGATTCTTTTTCACGGTTTATTCCTTTTACCCTGCCCGCCCCCGGCCCTAGTGACCGCTCAAATAGGATTGGCTCCGCGGCCTGAGTCGCGTCGGCAAATTTTGCTTTAGCAAAAGCCAAATCCAGATCAGCCAGGGCTGCCACCGTATGGCTGATGAAGCGGCCTTGCTGCCGGACGTTATCCGACAGTTCGGCCAGGATTTTGCGAATTTCCTCCTCTTCGGCAAGCTGCATTTGGCGCCACTTGTTATTAAGTTCAACGGTCGTCAAGGGCTCGATAAAATAAGTAGCCCCGCTGGCACTTTGATCGTGGATGACCCCCTGGATCTTGCCCTTAAATTCTGCTTTGAGCGGAACAACATAACGTCCTTCTCGCTGGGTGACGAGAAGTTCCTGCAAGTAAGGCTTATAGCGCGACGAAGCAATGAGGCGATTTAGCTTTTCCAACAGCCGGCTATGGGCCGTCTCCAACTCACGGCGGATTTGGGCCAGGCGGGAACTGGCGCTACTCTTTACGTCACCCCGGTCATCGATTGCCTGGCCAATGGCGCTGACAACGCCGGGACATTCTTCGATACGTCCGGCAATGTCGGCCAAATGAGGATAGGCAGCGGCCAGGCGGGTTAGCGTACGCTCTAAATCACGGGCCGCAATAAGGGTTTGGCGTATTTCGAGCAGTTCCACGGGGCTTAAGACCCCCCCTCGCTGGGTGCGTTCGACCAGGGGCCGCACTTCACGTGCGCCGCCGATGCCCACGTTTGGCTTGACCGTTAAGAGATGGACAGCTTCAGTGGTTTCAGCCTGCCGGGTTTGCGCTTCAGCCAGGTAGGGCGAGGGGTGCAAGGCCAGGGCTAAAGCTTTGCTAGCCGAAAACATGGCATGATAGGCCAGTCTATCTAATACTTTGGGAAATTCAAGTGTGTTGAGGTGTTTCTGCAGCATGTACCCTATGAGGAAATAAACTCCAGAACCCTTCTAAAAATATCCGCATCGCGCGGAACAAAGAACGAGACTGAGCGGGCCAACAGCCATAAAACCGAGTTAAATATGGGCACCAGGCTGGAGCTTGCCATTTGGCTGGCCATCCTCCTGGCAAAAGCGGTCGTGATCCCGGTCGGCTGAAAAATAAACTGAGCCACGCCCAAAATAACGGCCAGCCATAAGGTCGTTAAAAAGATCCCCATGACCATCCCGCCTAACATATTCAGCGGTCCAATGACAAATCGTTCTGAAGCTGATTTTGCTGCCACGGCCAAGGGATCATCTTGACTTTTCTTTTTTCTTCGCTTTGCTTCAGGGGGGGTACTAAGGTATTTTACGACAAGGCGAATGGCCTGGAAGAAAACGAAAAGTAGGATAAGAAAAGCCAAGGTATCGCTGGAAATTTCGTCGAGACCTAACCCTTGTAAAATCCGAAAGCTAAAAATATTGTAGGTCCACAGCGTCACAACCAGTGCCAGCCAAATGCTAACCGCCGAAATCAGCTGCGGAATGGTCCCTCTCATCAGACCAATCAACATCCCAATCAAAAGAATAACAAGCAGCAATAAATCTAAGGTGTTTAGGCCGAATATTTGCATGGTTAAATCTCCCAAATATCTTGCACCTGTTGATTGACCCCCTTGACAATCTGCCCAGTGGCAACCAAATTTCTCACCGCCTCAATATACGGGTACATGATAGCATCATTTTCCAAAAATGGCACATCTTTTCGGATTAACTGATAAGCCGGCTGGGTACCGCGCCCTAATTGGGCCGCCTCACCCAGTTCTTGCTTTCGAAAATCGATGCCCTGGGCTGCAGCCAGCAGTTCGATGGAGACGATAAGTTCCACGTTGTTGATAATCTGGCGGGTCTGGAGGGCGGCCGTACAGCCCATGCTCACGTGGTCTTCGACATTGGCCGAGGTGGGGATGGTATCAACGCTGGCCGGATGGGAAAGAACCTTATTTTCCGCGGCTAAAGCCGCGGCCGTGTACTGGGTGATCATGAAACCAGAATTGAGCCCACCGTGCTGGGTCAGAAAAGCGGGCAGCACATGCGCGTTGCTGGCCTCGTCGGTCAGGCGCATAATCCGCCGCTCGGAAATATTACCCATTTCAGTCATAGCCATCCCGAGGTAATCCATGGCGATCGCCAGCGGTTCCCCGTGAAAATTACCACCCGATAGCACGTTAATCTCCGCGGTTTGATCATCCACGAAAATCAGAGGATTATCCGTCACAGCGTTGAGTTCTATTTCAGTCACCCAGCGGGCATAAGCAATAGCATCTCTCACAGCCCCATGGACTTGAGGAATACAGCGCAGGGTATACGCATCTTGTACATTTTTGGGATCGTGGTGGCGAGTAAAATCGCTGTCCGCCAGCAATTCGCGCAGGTAACTGGCACAATTTATCTGGCGCGGGTGAGGACGCAATTGGTGAATGCGGTGGTCAAAGGCGAGTGACGTACCGTGTAATGCCTCTAAACTAAGACATCCGGCCACATCCGCCACGCGGCTCAATAGGCGAGCGCGATATACCTCCAGAGCCCCGACGGCACACATGACGGCCGTACCGTTTGTGAGGGCTAACCCCTCTTTGGCTGCCAGGGTTACCGGCCGTACGTTAGCTAGCTGCAGGGCCGTAGCCCCGGGCAGCAAGTCTCCGCGATACTCCGCCTGTCCTTCGCCCAGCAAAACCAGGCTCATATGGGCCAGCGGTGCCAAATCCCCGCTGGCTCCCAACGAGCCTTTTTCTGGAATTAGCGGATGTACACCGGCATTCAACATATCTAACAGCAGTTGCAGGGTGGCTAACCTGATGCCCGAGTAACCGCGAGCCAAGGTATTTGCTCGAATCAGCATAATCGATCGCGTCGTAGGAATATCAAATGGTTGGCCCACTCCAACGGCATGGCTCATAATGATATTGCGTTGAAGTTGCTCCACTTGGTCGGGTGAGATGATTCGATTTTTAAAAGCTCCAAAACCAGTCGTGATTCCATAAGCAACCTCACCTCGTTCTAATAACTGCTTTACAGCGCGGGCTGCCCGGTTGACCCTCTGGGCCGCCTCGCCACTGAGTTGCACGACCGGGCTTCCCGGCTGGCCGTTCGCCACCGCTACAACCTGGTCCAAGGTCAAGTTTTCACCATCCAAAATAATAGTACCCATTCGGTATTCCCTCGCTTTCATCCCGTCGCTGCGGTCACGCATGAAACCGAACCGAGCATGCCAGATAGTTTCGCCTGGGTCAGTATACAAAAAAGCTCACTCTGTTGAAAAGAGTGAGCTTGAATACGTCAACAATAATATAGGAACATCGTGCCAAATATTAAGCGGTTGTCTTTTCTTCGGCGGCTTGGCCGTCAGCATCTGCCGGAGTAACGTCGTTCTCTTCGAGAATGTGATGCACCCGAATATCGGGCGGCTCAATTTCTTCTCTCATAACCAAGTTTCCCCGGAAGTAACCCTCCTCGTCTAAAAGAAAGCTGCCCACGTCAACATCGCCCCACACTTTGCCGGTACTTAAAATTTCAAGCCGGCCGGACGCCGTGATTTTGCCGGTTACCGAGCCGCTCACCGAAACGTTCTCGGCAATAAGTTCAGCAGCAACTTTGGCTTGGGGACTGACAATGATATTGCCCACTGTCTCAATCACGCCATCCTCACAAACGCCGTCGATGCGAATACTGCCGTCGCTGACCAACTGCCCCCTAAAATTGGTATTAGGCCCAATCACCGTTTCTATTTTTTCGATAGGAGCATCCTTGTTTCGACCGAACACCTTTGTCTCCTGCGAGAAAATCAATTCCTGGGCTGGAATATACTCCATCTAGGGGCGATTGTCAATGAACGGGGGCATAATTTAGGGGCCATAAATGGTGCTCTCGCTATGATAATCGATCCAGCCAAACCAAAAGGCATAGGTAATTGGGACCTGATTCAAGCGGGTGCCTTTTGACGGTCCGCTCAGCGCGATGCCGCTAAGGATATCCCATTGGCTTTGGGTGGCGGAGTCGACGGCAAAACGGGGGTCGGTGCCGGCCTCAAACGTCAAGGTCATGCCGTCCGCCAGTTGGCGATCAAAGACCGTACCGGAGGCGCTGGCTTTGTCAAAAAAAACAACCACTGAAATAGGGCCGACCCGGTCATTGACCACTGGCTCGTCGTTCAAAACTGAAAAAGGATAGGCCTTGGCTTCACCGCCTAAGCGCACCCCAATGACATACTCCTTCGAACGGAGAAGCTCATTGGGATTGCTCCAGCCCAGCACGCCCTCGCGATCGCTTTGATAGTAACCCGAATAATTATCAATACCGAAAAGCGTAGGGTTGACAACCAGTGAGTCGGGATGTAAGTCCTTCCAATTTTGCCAGGTCGTTTGCAGCGCCGGAATAAAGGTCAGTTGGGTGCCGTCAAACTGACCGGCCACAGCTCTCCCCAAAATGTGGCTCCACAAGCTGTTTGTCTGCCGGTCATACATAATTAAACCGTTCCGGTATAACATCCCCGAAACGCCAAACGTCAAGGCCTGATCCGAGGTGACTTGCCGGTCATACACGATGCCGGTGTAACAGAGCGGTCACCACGTGGCGGCGATGAGTCTGCCGCCAACCTCGGCATTGACAATTTCGTGAGCGCTAAGGAAAGGGACGGGATAGGCATGACTCTCGCCGTTGATACTTACGCCCATTACCTGCACGTTGGGTTCAATCCCGGCTGCTTCGGCTTCGTCCACAGTAACCATAATTTGAGACACTTCTTCAGGGAAGATAGCCGGAATGGCATCAGGCGGCAGGAGAACTTGGATCTGTCTGACATCAATACTGGCCTCACCAATTTGTGGCTGCAGGCTTTTTCCACTCGGCCGGGGCGCGGCTATGGCATCTTGCGCCGCCGTGTTGTTGGCAGTTGTCTGCCCGGGCTCCTCTACTTCAGTGCCTGTCTCGACACCAGCTCGCGCCACACCATCTGCCGGACTTGGCGCGGGAACATCAGCTGGTGATCCGGTAGACTCGGCGGCCTCCTTAGAGTTTGTCACCTTTTCAACCTCACGAGCAGAATCAAAAGATGTACACGCCGATAAGGTCAATAAGACAACAAACATAAGCCCAACTATTTTTTTACCCAGAGAACGTCGTTTTACCCGGAGCATTTAGTTACCCGCCTCACTTTTCGGCTGAATTAAAGTTGGCTAATACTCATTGCAAAATAGGGCAGCAGACGCAGCGCTATACGGTTGCGGGGCTCTATATTTTGCAATAGAAACTAATTAAGAGGGGTGCCAATACCATCGGTACACGCAGCGCCCGGTTCAGGCGTAAAAGGGCCGCGTTGGTAGACGCTGAGAAATTCTTGTAACCGCGGATCAGAGGCATTCTCTAAA
This sequence comes from Anaerolineae bacterium, assembly GCA_041576335.1. Classification (GTDB taxonomy): domain Bacteria; phylum Chloroflexota; class Anaerolineae; order 4572-78; family J111; genus JANQQF01. The sequence continues at coordinate 13,379 of JBFGLD010000022.1, forward strand.
ATGAGCTGCACCCGCCAAGCCACGGCAACGATGGGCGCTTCAAGGTCCGCTTTAGGTGACAGCAGGACCATGGACTCCCCACGACTGCGGCGCTCTTGGCGCACCAGATCACGCAGGAACTCGACCTGGTTCTCCGCCAAATCCGGCTGATAGGCCACCCACACGGCCCCGTGCTCCAAGGAGTGAACGGCGTTTTCCTCACGAATAGGTTCATCATAGATTCCACAATTTTGCCAAGCGGAACTGTGAACCCCTCCATGCGGTAGCTCATCATGGCCGTAATCAATCTCACCTTCCTGATGACCACGACCTGAATCAGGAAAAAATTCAAGCCCTTCGATACTGCTGCCGGCGCTGACCCCCTGGAAACCCAAGTAAAACAAGCCGGCTACAATTAAAATTGAAACCACCCCACCAATTGCAAACCAGACCCAAACAGGCATTTTTTTTTGAGGGACCGCTTGTTTTGCGACTCGCGCGGCACGTCTTTTTTTAGCCATTACGTCTCCAAATTTTAAGGAATTTATAGAACCCGTTATCGATCAATTTTCTAGTTCGCTTCGAGGCCGGCAAGCTGCTCTTCAATGACTTCCTGAAAAACCTCAAAGGGCTGCGCCCCGGAGATAAACGTACCATTGATTAAGAAGGCCGGTGTACCTCGTACGCCCATAGATTGCACCGACAAAGATTCTTGCCGAATCTGATTGCCGTAGCGGCCCGATGTAAGACATTCGGTAAAGGTTGCCGCGTCTATACCAAGGTTCGCAGCCTGGGCAACCAGGCTTTCTTCCGATAGATCGCCGTTGCCATCGAGCCGATTGGCGAAAACCAAATCGTGGAACGCCCAAAACTTCTCCTGCTCGGCCGCACACTCACTGGCCTCGGCTGCCCGGTTTGAGTCTGGCCCTAATATAGCAAAATGCTTGTAAACAAATCGAATTTTGCCGGTATCAACATACTCTTCCCGAATTCGACCCAACGAGTCGATCGCGAAACGCGCGCAGTACGGTCAGTTGAAATCGCTAAATTCAATAACCGTCACGGGCGCCGCATCGCTTCCCTGAATGTGACGGGCATCGGATAGAACGAAATCCATGATTGTTGGCGTAGGATTAGCGGCCGAGTTGTCACCACTACTCGACATCCCAGACTGAGCTTCGCCGGACGCCGCGCCGCGATTACCGCTGCCGGAAGCCTCCGGTTGGGCATCGGCCTGAGCAACAGCTTCACTTTCGTTGGGCACAACGGTTACGACCACCTCGATCGGCAAATCTTTGATCAACGCCGGCCGCCCCAAGAAACCGAGACCTAAACCCAACAGAAAAACAATCGCCAAGGTCAATCCAAGTAAAAGTGGATTAACGCTTTGAGTGGAACCGGCTCGAGGCTCTGCCGCAGGCGGCGGAACTTGGGTAGTGGAGTCCGGCTGCCGGTCCTCATCTTGCGGGATAAGTTCGGGCTCGTCGATACTTGACTCCGGTTGATCCGGCAGATCGGGTTGACCCTCTACCGATTCAGAAGGACGAATTGATTGGTGTTCCATATATTTTTGATATCCTTACTTAATAAAAATTTTACTATTCCTACAAATTGTAAGAAGGTTTGATTGATTGTCAAATCAAGAACGTTATCGGGCTTACATAATCAAACACCCTCAAGTTAAACAACACGGATCAAAACTAATGTTAAATCATCATGCAGCTCAATATTGCCGGTAAACCGCATAACGGCATCAACCAGGTGATCGA